>JAEXXR010000400.1 GCA_023405705.1 Actinomycetes bacterium | reverse complement strand
GGCCTGGACCCGTTCATCCCGGCGAGCGCGCTGAGACGGGCGGCGCGCGTCGCGGCCGGCGGCGTCGACCCGGCCAACTGGCGGATCTCGCCGCTGAACGCGCCCGCGGAGCTGTGGAGGAGACTGCCGCCGACGGCGGTCCTGGCCGGCTCGACCGAGGTCCTGCTCGACGACGCGGTCGCCGTCGCGCACCGCGTCGCGGAGGCGGGGACGCGCGCGGAGCTGCACGTCTTCGACCGCCAGCCGCACGTCGTCCCGCTGTGGGCGGGGACACCGGAGGCGCGCGTCGCGCTGCGCGCGATCGGCCGCTTCACCACATCGGAGTTGGCGCCCGGAAGCGCCCCGCCGGCTCCCACGAGAGCCGACGCGCAGGAGGCCGCGGCCGGCCCCGCGGCGGCCGATCCGGCCTGATCGCCCGCCCCGCCGGGAAACTCGCACGGCGTCCGCGGCGCCGCCTATTCTCCGTTGCCGGATGTCTTCCTCCTCAGCCCAGAACTGCGCCCATCTCCACGTCCATTCCGAGTACTCGCTGCTCGACGGCGCGTGCAAGATCGACGCCCTCGCGGCCCGTGCCGCCGCCTTCGACCAGCCGGCCCTCGGCCTGACCGATCACGGCGTCATGAACGGCGCCGTCGAGATGTACAAGGCGTGCAAGAAGCACGACGTGAAGCCGCTGCTGGGCTGCGAGGTCTACGTCGTCGACGACCGCCACTTCCGCGAGGGCAGAGTCGAGCGCAACCACCTGACGCTGCTGGCGCAGAACGACGTCGGCTACAGAAACCTCGTGAAGCTCTCCTCGACCGGCTACCTGGAGGGCCTGCACCGCGGGAAGCCCGGCGTCGACTTCGAGATCATGTCGCAGCACTCCGAGGGGATCATCGCCCTCACCGGCTGCCTCGCCTCGCGCTTCTGCCAGCGGCTGATCAAGGACCGCCCCGAGGAGGCGCGCGCCCACGCCGACGACCTGATGCAGATCTTCGGGCGCGACAACGTCTACTTCGAGGTCCAGAAGAACGGCATCGCCGACCAGGACAAGGCCAACGAGGGAATCGTCAAGATCGCCCGCGAGGTCGGCCGGCCGCTCGTCGGCACCGGCGACGTCCACTACCTCCGCCGCGAGGACTACCACCACCACACGGCCCTGCTGTGCGTCCAGACGAAGTCGACGCTCGCCGAGCCGAAGATGACCTTCGACACGAACGAGTTCTACCTCAAGTCCTCGCAGGAGATGGCGGACGCGTTCGCGGAGTGGCCCGACGCGCTGCCGAGCACGCTGGAGATCGCCGAGCGCTGCAACGTCGAGATCCCGCTCGGCGGCCAGCTGATCCCGAGCTACCCGACGCCCAACGGCGAGGACGAGAGAACCTACCTGCGCCAGCTGGTTATGGAGGGGCTCCACCGTCGCTACGGCAACCCGCCGCCGGCCGAGGCGGTCGAGCGGATGGAGATGGAGCTCGGCGTCGTCGACAGAATGGGCTTCAACGCCTATTTCCTGATCGTCTGGGACTTCGTCAGATACTCGAAGGAGAACGGCATCGCGGTCGGCCCGGGCCGTGGTTCGGCGGCCGGCTCGATGGTCGCCTACTGCCTCAACATCACGGACGTCGACCCGCTCGCCTACGACCTCCTGTTCGAGCGCTTCCTCAACCCCGAGCGCGTGTCGATGCCTGATATCGACATCGACTTCTCGGTCCGCGGCCGCGAGCGCGTGATCAGATACGTGACCGAGAAGTACGGCAGACAGTCGGTCGCGCAGATCATCACCTTCGGCAAGATGTTCCCGCGCGCCGCGACGCGCGACGCCGCCCGCGTGCTCGGTCACGACTACGGCGCCGGCGACAAGCTCGCGAAGCTGATCCCGGACCCGATCATGGGCCGCCCGCCGTCGTTCGAGGACTGCCTCCAGCCGGGCGAGCCGCTGCGCGGCGAGGTCGACCAGAACCCGGTCTCAAGACAGATCGTCGACGTCGCCCAGGGCCTCGAGGGGATCGTCCGCAACTCGTCGATCCACGCCGCCGCGGTCGTGATCGCCGGCTTCCCGCTGACCGACATCGTCCCGCTCCAGCTGGCCGACGCCGGCACGGACGACAGAGGCGACAAGGTCTACCGCACGGTGACGCAGTTCTCGATGAAGCCCGTCGAGGAGCTCGGCCTCCTCAAGATGGACTTCCTCGGCCTGCGCAACCTCGACGTGATCGAGGACGCGCTCGACATCATCGAGCGCTCGACCGGCACCCGTCCCGACATGACGACGCTGCCGCTCGACGACGCGAGAACGTACGAGATGATGGCCCGGGGCGACTCGGTCGGCGTCTTCCAGTTCGAGTCCGAGGGCATGCGCGAGTCGCTCAAGAAGGTCAGACCGACCGAGCTCGAGGACCTGATCGCGCTCAACGCCCTCTACCGCCCGGGCGCGATGGACCAGATCCCGACGTACGCGCGCGGCAAGCGCAACCCGGACGGGATCACCTACCCGGACGAGCGGCTGCGGCCGATCCTCGAGCCGACCAAGGGCGTGATCCTGTACCAGGAGCAGGCGATGCAGATCGCCAAGCAGCTCGCCGGCTTCTCGGGCGCCAAGGCGGACGACCTCCGAAAGGCGATCGGCAAGAAGAACCGCGAGGCGATGGCGAAGCTCCAGCCGGAGTTCGTCGAGGGCTGCCGTGCCTCCGGCACCAGCCCGCAGGTGATCGAGTGGCTGTGGGCGACCAACGAGAAGTCGGCCGACTACTCCTTCAACAAGTCGCACGCCGCCTGCTACGCGCTGATCGCCTACCGCACCGCCTGGCTGAAGGCCAACTACCCGGCCGAGTACATGGCGGCGCTGATCTCCTCGGTCATGGACACGAAGGACAAGGTCCCGTTCTTCGTCGCCCAGGCGGAGCAGATGGGGATCGAGATCCTGCCGCCGGACGTCAACGAGTCCGACCACGACTTCATGGTCGTCGACGGCAACATCCGCTTCGGCCTCGACGCCGTCAAGGGCGTCGGCTACGCGGCCGTCGAGTCGATAAAGCGTGCTCGCGAGGAGGACGGCCCGTTCACGTCGATCTGGGACTTCTGCGAGCGGGTCGACAACAAGTCGGTCAACAAGAAGTCGATCGAGGCGCTGATCAAGTGCGGCGCCTTCAGCTCCACCGGCGCCTCCCGCAAGGGGATGCTGGAGGTGCTGGAGACCGCGCAGGCGGCCGGCCAGAAGGCGCAGCAGGACGCGCTGATCGGCCAGGGGTCGATCTTCGACCTCGGAGGCGACATGGGCGGCGGCAACGGCGCCGTCGCGGCCTTCGCCGCGCCGACGCATCCGCCGATCCCGGCCGAGGAGTTCGACCAGAACGAGCTGCTCGCGGCCGAGAAGGAGTCGATCGGCCTCTTCATCTCCGCCCACCCGCTGAAGACGGTGCGCGAGGCGATGCGGGCGAAGGTCGACTGCTCGCTCGCCGACCTGCCGGACAAGAAGGACGGCGACTGGGTCACCGTCGGCGGCATCATCACGCAGACGAAGAGACTGCGGACCAAGAGAGGCGACCACATGATGTTCGCCACCCTCGACGACCTCGAGGGCACGGTCGAGCTGCTGATCTTCGGCAGAGTGCTCGCCGCCTCCGAGGCCGCCTTCGAGATGGACGCCGTCATCACGCTGCGCGGCCGCGTCGACCACAAGGACGCCTCCAAGACGACCGTCGTCGTGCAGGAGGCCGACCTCTTCGCGCCCAGCGAGGAGGAGATCGAGAAGGCGCGGGAGGAGGCGGCGAAGGTCCCCGTCGGCCCGCCGCCGGTCCGTCTGCGCATCGACGCCCGCGTCCTCAGAGCGTCGGTGATCGAGGAGCTGAAGTCGGTCTTCGAGAGCTTCCCGGGCAGATCGCCGGTCGTGCTGGAGATGCACACCTCCAACGGCGCGCGCGTGCTGCGCCTCGGCCCGACCTACAGAGTCGCCCGCAACGCCGCGCTCCAGGCCGAGCTCGACCACGTGCTCGGCAGCGCGATGATGGAGGCGGCCACAGCGGCCGCGTAGCGTCTGGCTTGCCCTCGCCGCGCCTGGCGGTGACCACCGACTTCGTCGGCGGTGCCCCGGTCGCTCATGGGCTGGCGCCCGGGCACCGCGGACGAAGTCCGTGGTCGCTCCCCCGTCCTTGCCAGGCACGACGATGGCGGCGCCATACGCCACGCGGCGGGCGTGCATCAGCTCGCGCCTTCAGCTCCGCGCCTTGATCCCCGCTCTGCGGAGCTTCTTGGCGTAGGCGATCTCCTCGGCCGTCGTGCCCTTCTTGTCGGGGCCGGGGGTCTCCAGCACGACCGCCATCTGCTCGAAGCGCGGCTCCGACAGGAACGCCTGGCAGCCGGGCTCGCCCAGCTCGCCCTCGCCGAGGTTGGCGTGCCGGTCGCGGTTGGAGCCCAGCGGCGTCTGCGAGTCGTTGAGGTGGACGGCGCCGAGGCGGTCGAGCCCGACGAGCTCGTCGAAGCGGTCGAGCGTCTCCGTCAGCCCGTCGACCGTCCGGACGTCGTAGCCGGAGGCGAGCAGGTGGCAGGAGTCGAGGCAGACGCCGAGCCGCTCGCCGCCGCCGGCCGCCTCCAGCAGCGCCTGCAGCTCCTCGAAGGAGCGCCCGAGCGTGCCGCCGGCACCGGCCGTGTCCTCCAGCAGCAGGTTGCTGCGCTCCGTCTCCGCCAGCGCCTCGGCGAAGACCGCGCCGGCCCGTCTGATCGCCTCGCCGACGTGCCCTCTGAGGGCCGAGCCGGGGTGCAGCACGACGTCGGCGCCGATCCCGTCGCCGACGCGCAGCGACTGCTTCAGCGACGCGAGCGACTTGGAGCGGATCTCCGGGTCCTCGGAGGCGCAGTTGATCAGGTAGACGGCGTGGATCAGGACCGCTCTGATCGGCGAGTCGTCCATCGCCGCTCTGAAGGCGGCGAAGTCGTCGGGACCGTAGTTGGTCGGTCTCCACATCCGCGGCGACTGGTTGAAGATCTGGATCGACTCGCAGCCTCTCTCGACACCGCGGCCGATCGCCTTGTCCAGGCCGCCGGCCTGCGACACGTGGGTGCCGATTAGCATGCAGACTCCATGAAAGTTCGCTTCGCTCCTTCTCCGACCGGCGCGCTGCACATCGGCGGCGCGCGAACGGCCCTCTACAACTGGCTGCTCGCACGCGGGAGCGGCGGCAGACTCGTCCTGCGGATCGAAGATACCGACCGCGAGCGGTCGACCCCCGAGAACGTCGAGCAGATCCTCGACGCGCTCAGATGGCTCGAGCTGGACTGGGACGAGGGACCGGTCTTCCAGACCGCGAACGGCCCGCGCCACGCCGAGGCGCTCCAGCAGCTGCTCGACTCCGGCCACGCGTACCACTCCAACGCGACCGGCGAGGACGTCAGAGCGTGGAAGGCCCAGCACGGCGACGACCGCGGCTTCCGCGGCACGCCGGAGGCCGAGGGCGCCGTGCGCCTGCGCGTGCCCGACGAGGGGGAGACGGTCGTCCACGACGCGATCCGCGGCGACGCCGTGTTCAGGCACGTCCACATCGACGACCCGGTGATCGCCCGCGCCGACGGCTCGGTGCTCTACAACTTCGCCGTCGCGATCGACGACCTCGACGCCGGCGTCACGCACGTCGTGCGCGGCGAGGACCACCTCTCCAACACCCCCAAGCAGCTGCTCGTCTTCGAGGCGCTGGGGGCGAGAGCGCCCGTCTACGCCCACCTGCCGCTGCTGCACGGTCCCGACGGCAAGAAGCTCTCCAAGCGTCACGGCGCCGCCTCCGTGCAGGAGCTGCGCGACCAGGGCTACCTGCCCGAGGCGGTCAACAACTACGTCGCGCTGCTCGGCGCCGGCTTCGACCCCGAGCGCGAGCTGTTCACCGTGCAGGAGCTGGCGCAGCTGCTGAGACTGGAGAGAATCTCCAAGTCGCCGGCCGTCTTCGACGAGAGAAAGCTGCGCCACATCAACGGCATCTACCTGCGCGAGCTGCCGGTGGAGGAGCTGACGGCGCGGCTGGAGGCGTTCACCGGCCGCAGCGGCCTGCGCGACGCGGTCGAGATCAGCCGCGAGAAGATCCAGACGCTCGCCGACTTCTGGCCGCTCG
Organism: Actinomycetes bacterium; assembly: GCA_023405705.1. The sequence continues at coordinate 2,900 of JAEXXR010000400.1, read as the reverse complement.
CCGGCTTCTTCTTCGACGGCCCCGGCGACGACGAGAAGGCGTGGACGAAGGTCTTCGGCGTCGAGGGCGCGGTCGAGGGCCTGCGCGCCGCACGCGAGGCGCTGGCGGCGCTGGAGCCGTTCACGCAGGAGGGCGTGGAGGAGACGCTGCGCGGCCTGCTGGAGGCCAACGACTGGAAGCCCAAGCACGTCTTCCAGCCGGTCCGCGTCGCGATCGCCGGGTCGACGATCTCGCCCGGCATCTTCGAGTCGGTCGCGCTGCTCGGGCGCGACGAGACGCTGCGGCGGATCGACGCCGCGCTCGCACGCGTCGGCGGCTGACGGCGCTCGCGCGTCAGCGGCCGAGCGATTCGACAGGGTGTCGAGCGATTCGACACCCTGTCGAGCGCAAACGGCCTCAACAAAGGGCCTCCGGGTGCCGATAACCTGAACGGATCGGGACAGCGAGGCCATCGCGCCGGGACTGAAGCGATCCCCTCGCAGCAGGACGCTGCGCGGCAACCGATCGCGATGACGCCTCCGACGCTCACAGCCACCAGCTTGACTTCAACGGTCCCCAGCGACCCCGCCCTCGGCGGTCGCCACCACAACGAGGGCCACGGCCGCCGGCTGACGGCCGCCTTCGAGGCGCTGGAGGCGTTCCCCGTCCTCGCCGAGTCGCGCAACCGCGTGCTGCGGCTGTTCACGCAGGACAAGCCTCCGACGGCCGAGGTCGTCGCCGCGGTCGAGTCCGACGTCGCGCTCGCGATCGCGACGCTGCGGCTCGCCAACCGCGTCGACGGCAGGTCGCGCGGCAGAGTCGACAGCATCGTCAGATCGGTCTCGGTGCTCTCGCCGGCCGCCGTGCAGGCGCTCGCAAGCCGTGCCCGCACCTTCGACTTCTTCGACCGCAGCGGGATCTGGGAGGGGACGCCGGAGCGCTTCCGCCTCCACGGCGTCGCGACCCAGCGCGCCGCCGACCGGCTCGCGACCGAGCTCGGCTACGAGGACCGCGACCGTCTGATGGTCACCTCGCTGCTGCACGACGTCGGCAAGCTCGTGCTCGCCCACGCCTACCCGGGCTACCCGCGCCAGGTCCACGGCGAGGCGCGCACCCCGGAGGAGCGGGTCCACCGCGAGCGCCGCGAGCTCGGCGTCGACCACGCGCTCGTCGGCGGCGTGCTCGCGCGCCGCTGGGGCCTGCCGAAGTCGGTCGCCTCGACGATCGAGCGCCACCACAGCGACGACGCCGACGGCGAGGCCGCGCTCGTCAGGCTGGCGGACATGCTCGCCCACTACGGCCACGGCGACGCCGTCTCCCCGAACGAGATGCTGACGACCGCGCGCCTGGTCGGGATCGGCCCGGCCGAGCTGCGCGCGGTGATGTACGACCTGCCGAACCCGTCGACCAACGGCCGCCAGCGGGCGCTCGACCCGTGCCCGCTCTCGACGCGCGAGACGGAGGTGCTCAAGCGCCTCGGCCAGGGCAAGGTCTACAAGCAGATCGCCCACGAGCTGGAGCTGTCGACCAGCACCGTGCGAACCCACCTGCACAACATCTACGGCAAGCTCGGCGCCGTCGACCGCGCCCAGGCGGTCCTGATCGCCACCGAGCGCGGCTGGATCTGAGGCGCCACCTGGCTTGTCCTCGTCGCGCCTGACGGCGTCCTCGGTCGCTTATGGGCTGGCGCCCACCGCGCTCCCTGCGTCCTTGTCAGCCACGACGATCACTGCGCCAGGAGACGCCTCTAGGCCGCGACGGCCTTCCGACGCCGCACCGCCGGCCGCAGCCTGAACCAGCCGAGCATCGCGAGCGCGACGCCGGCGCTGTCGATCAGCACGTCGCGCACCGAGCCCTGGCGGCCGTCGACGAAGGTCTGGTGGAACTCGTCGCTGATCGCGTAGACGATCGCGATCGCCGCGGCGCTCCACGGCGCGTGGCCGCGCCAGCCGAGCGCCCGCAGCCACAGGAACCACAGCAGGCCGAACTCGAAGGCATGCACGAACTTGCGGCCGACGAGGTCGATCGTGCCCAGCTCGGTTCTCAGATTCGGCTGCGCGGAGAGGAAGAAGATGACGCCCATCAGGGCGATCGGTGGACCAAGCCGACCGATCCAGTGCGCAAGCCGTCGCGTCCGTGTCATACCATCGAGGATGCCAGGACCGAGCAGATGATCTCGATCACGACGAAATCCCCCTACGCGCTGCGCGCCCTCACCGAGCTGGGGCGCCTCGGCGGCAACGGCCCCGTGCCGATCGCCGAGCTCGCGCGCCGCCGCGACATCCCCGTCCAGTTCCTCGAGCAGCTGTTCGCCGTGCTGCGCCGCGCCGGGGTGCTGAAGTCCCAGCGCGGCGTCAAGGGCGGCTACAGCTTCGCCCGCGAGCCGGGCGAGATCTCGGTGCTGGAGATCGTCGAGCTGCTCGACGGCGCCTTCGGCGCCGACGCCGAGGGCGTCTTCGCCGAGGCGTCCGCCGCCGCCCGCGCCGTCCTCGAGCAGACGACCGTCGCCGACGTCATCGAGCGCGAGGCCCGCGAGGCCGGCGCGGCGATGTACTACATCTGAGACGGCGGCTGCCATGACGCATGCCGCCGCATCGGATCCGATCGCGGCGGTCAGCGCCTCCGCCGCAGCTCTGCGCCTGCTCGCCGTGCTGCGCGAGCCGTGGGTGGAGACGAGACGTCGCGGCCGGCGCGGTCCCTCGATGCCCGGTGCGATCGAAGGCGTGGCACTGACGGGTGACGCGCTTCCCGACCTGCTCGACGGCCGCGAGCCGGTGCGCTTCGAGCTGACGTGGCCGGGCGAGGTCGCGACGCTCGCGCAGGAGCTGCGCGCGCGGCTGCGCGGCGACGTCGTCCGCCGCGCCTGGCACGACGTCGTCGAGCTGCGCTCGGCGGAGCCGGTGCCGCTGGTCGTGCGCGTG
>JAEXXR010000392.1 GCA_023405705.1 Actinomycetes bacterium | reverse complement strand
GCGTTCGGATCGGCCGGCGGCACGGCGCCGGAGTCGGCGGGCGGGACCGCGCCCGCGTCAGCCGGCGGCGTCACCGGCGTCGTGTCGGCCGGCGGGGTCTCGGACTCCGACTCGACCGGACCGCCGGTCGGCTCGATCCCCTCGCAGTCGCCCGCTCTGTGCGCGGCGATGCCGTCCTCTATCGCTCTTCTGAGGTCGGGCACGACGCCCTCGAACGCTCTCGGGATGCCCGCCAGCGCGGACTCCAGGTCGGCCTGCGAGAACCAGCAGGCGTCGAGCTGGCCGGCGTTCTGCGAGTAGGCGTCGGAGACGCGGTCGTAGGTCGCCCGGTCGGCGAGCGCGGCGGCCGCCGGGATCAGCAGCAGCGCGGCGGCGAGCGCGAGCACGCGGCGGATGCGGGCGCGGGACGTCATCGCGAGCGGGGGATGCTAGACGACCCGGCTCCTCGGCGGTGACGCTCGGCCGGCGCTCAGGGAGACGCGAGGCGCGTCTGTTAGAAACCTGCCCATGAAGCTTCTCGTCACCGGCGGCGCCGGCTACATCGGATCGATCGTCGCCAAGCAGCTGCTGGCGGCCGGGCACGAGGTCGTCGTGCTCGACAGCCTCGAGCGCGGCCACCGCGAGGCGGTGCCGGCGGAGGCGCGCCTGCTGGAGATCGACCTCTGCGACGCAGAGGCCGTCCGAGACGGCGTCGCCGAGGGCTTCGACGGCGCGCTCCACTTCGCCGCGTTCGCGCTCGTCGCCGAGTCGGTCGCCAGACCGGAGCTGTACTACCGCAACAACGTGCTCGGCACGCTCAACCTGCTCGACGGCCTGCGCGCCGCCGGCGTGCCGCGGCTCGTCTTCTCCTCCACCTGCGCCGTCTACGGCGAGCCGGAGGTCGTGCCGATGGACGAGGCGACGCCGACGAGGCCGGTCAACGCCTACGGCGCCTCGAAGCTGGCGGTCGACGGGATGATCGCCGACGAATGCCGCGCCCACGGGCTCGGCGCCGTCAGCCTCCGCTACTTCAACGTCGCGGGGGCGAGCGGCTGCCTCGGCGAGGACCATCAGCCCGAGACGCATCTGATCCCGAACGTGCTGCGCGCCGCCCAGGGCTTGACGCCGGCGGTGAAGATCTTCGGCACCGACTACCCGACGCCCGACGGCACCGCCGTGCGCGACTACATCCACGTCGAGGACCTCGCGCAGGCGCACGTGCTGGCGCTCGACGCCGCGCGCCCCTCCGAGCACCAGATCTTCAACCTCGGCAGCGGCGACGGCTACTCGGTCCGCGAGGTCGTCGAGGCCGTCAGAACGGTGACCGGGCTCGACGTCCCGTTCGAGGAGGCCGGCCGCCGCCCCGGCGACCCGCCGCGGCTGGTCGCCGCCAACGGCAAGATCCGCGCCGAGCTCGGCTGGGCCCCGCGCAAGTCGCTGACCGACATGGTCGGCGACGCCTGGGCCTTCGCCCAGGAGCACCCGCACGGCTACGCCGGCGCCGGCGCGCACTAGACCGGAGTCGGCCCTCGATCGTCGGACCGGCACGCGCCACCGGCGTGCCGGTCGTGACATGCTCCAAGGCGTGATGCGCGTGATCGTCCCCGCGGTGCGCTACGCCCTCCCGGTCCTCCTGACCGCCGTCGGCATCTGGCTGCTCGAGACGCGCGCGGAGAAGTGGGGCGGACTCGGCGTGATGCTGATCGGCACCGCCGTGATCGTGCTGATGCTGAACCTCCTCTTCCGCCTCAGCATCAGGTCCAACGACGAGCGCTCCCGCGAAGAGGCCGCGCGCAGGTACTACGACGAGCACGGCCATTGGCCCGAGGGCTACCGCTAGCGCGGCGAGCCGGTTTGCGCAGTTTCGGCACGCTGCGCGCCCCATACGTCACATCGAGCCTGCCACGCTCGGTCGGTGACGACCATCGCACCTGAGCAGCAGTTGATGGACGCCCCCAGAGGGCGGCCGACGACTGCTGCTGCCGACTGGGCCGTCGCTCGTCTCGCCGATCGCCAACACGGGGTCGTGTCGCGCCGTCAGCTGATGGCGCTCGGTCTCAGCGACAAGATGGTGCGCCATCGGGTGGCACGTGCGCGATTGCGTCCGCTCCACCGCGGGATCTACGCGATCGGGCACCTCGACGTGAGCGACCGCGGCCGCTGGCTGGCCGCGGTCCTGGCCGTCGGGCCCGGTGCGGCTCTCAGCCATCGCAGCGCCGCTGCTCTGCTCAGGATCCGGTCCGAGCTCGGCGTCCGCGTCGACGTGACCACGGCCCGCAAGCGGCTGTCGACGAACTGGATCGAGATCCACGGGCAGCGGCAGCTCGCGAGCGACGAGGTCGCGATCGTCGACCGAATCCCGACCACGTCGCCGGCCCGAACGCTCGTAGACCTCGCCGAGCTGGTCTCGTCGCGGGACCTCGCTCGAGCGGTCAACGAGGCGGATGTGCTCGGCCTCCTCGACATCGGCGCGGTCGAGACCGCCCTGAGGCGGATCCGCGGCCGACGCGGTCCCGGCGCGGCCCGCCTGGCTGCCGTGCTCGCACGGCACGCAGGCCCCACGGTCCTCCGCTCTGAGCTGGAGCATCGTTTCCGCGAGCTGCTTGCGAATCACGGGCTCCCGCCGGCAGGTCACAACGTTCGCATCGGCCGATGGGAGGTCGATGCGTGCTGGCCGCTCGCTCGCGTCGCCGTCGAGCTCGACGGCGAGCGGTTCCACCGCACGCCGGCGTCGCGCCGCCGCGACGCCGAGAAGGCGCATGAGCTCGCCACCGCCGGCTGGGCCGTCCACCGCCTGGGATGGCAGGACGTCACGGCACGCGCCTCCGCGACTGCCGTTCTCCTCCGCACGCTGCTCGCCAACGAGCAGCAGTCGATGGACGCCCCAGGAGGGCTGCCGACGACTGCTGCTCAGCTCAGCAGCGCTTCGAGGCGGTAGGCGAGGGTCTCCAGCGCCAGCTCCTCGGTGACGTTGGAGCGCAGGCGGCGGCGGGTCTCCTCGACCAGCTCGACAGCGGCGCGCAGTCTCTGGACGTTGCGGCCCTCGGCGTCCTCGCGCAGCTGGTCGAGCCGGTCGCTGTGGTGGACCAGCTCGGGGGTGCTCCAGGCGAGGCAGGCGACGTCGCGGAACCACAGCGAGGCGATCTGCAGGCCGAGGTCGAGCGCGCCGGTCTCGACGCGCCGTCTCGTGCGCCGGATCCGCTCGGCGTACTCGTTCTCCAGCCGCCGTCTCTCTCTTCTGGAGACGACCTCCAGCTCCTCGGCCAGCTGCGCCTCCAGCGCGCCGACCGCTTCCTCGCCGCGCCGTCTCTTGACCGCCATCAGCTCGGTCCAGGCT
>JAEXXR010000373.1 GCA_023405705.1 Actinomycetes bacterium | reverse complement strand
GCTCCGGCCGAGGCGCCCGCCGCTCCGGCCGAGGCTCCCGCTGCCGCCGAGGCGCCCGCCGCCGACGCGCCCGCCGAGACCGACAGACCGACCACCGACTCCGGCTCCGAGGGGGAGCCCACCGCATGAGCATTTCCGCCCAGGACGTGAAGGCGCTGCGCGAACGCACCGGCGCCGGGATGATGGACTGCAAGAAGGCGCTCGTCGAGGCCGACGGCGACATCGAGGCGGCGGTCGAGGCGCTCCGCATCAAGGGCATCGCGAAGGCCGAGAAGCGCGGCGAGCGCGGCACCAGCGAGGGCACCGTGCAGTCCTACATCCACGCCAACGGGAAGATCGGCGTGCTCGTGGAGGTCGACTGCGAGACCGACTTCGTCGCCCGCAACGACGACTTCGTCGGCTTCGCGAAGGACCTGGCGCTGCACGTCGCCGCCGCCGCCCCGCTCTCCGTCGACGACGACGGCGTCCCGGCCGACGACGTCGAGCGCGAGCGCCGCATCGCCGAGGAGCAGTTCGCCGACAAGCCCGAGCAGATCCGCCCGAGAATCGTCCAGGGCAAGATCGACTCGTGGCTCAAGGAGGTCGTCCTCCTGCGTCAGGCGCACGTCAACACCGAGAAGTACGAGGGCCGCTCTATCGAGGAGATCCGCGCCGCGCTCGCCTCGAGAACCGGTGAGAACATCGTCATCCGCCGCTTCTCGCGGTTCGCCGTTGGCGACTGACGCTCACCCCGCCGAGGGCGCGCCGGCGTACCGGCGCGTCCTCGTCAAGGTGTCGGGCGAGTCCCTCATGGGGGCTCAGGACTACGGCACGGACCCCGAGCGGATCCGTGCCATCGCCCGGCAGCTTGCCAGCGTCCACGCCCGCGGCGTGGAGGTCGGCGTCGTCGTCGGCGGAGGCAACATCTTCCGCGGCCTCGCGGCCCAGGCCTCCGGCATGGACCGCGCGACCGGCGACTACATGGGCATGCTCGCGACGGTGCTGAACGCGCTCGCGCTCCAGGACGCGCTGGAGAAGGAGGGCGTCCCGACCCGCGTGCAGTCGGCGATAGCGATCTCCGAGGTCGCCGAGCCCTACATCCGCCGCCGCGCGATGCGCCACCTGGAGAAGGGAAGGACCGTGATCTTCGCGGCCGGCACCGGCAATCCGTTCTTCACGACGGACACCGCCGCCGCGCTGCGAGCGATCGAGATGCACGCGGAGGTCATCCTGATGGCGAAGAACGGGGTGGAGGGCGTCTACAGCGCCGACCCGGCCGTCGACCCCGACGCCGAGTTCATCCCCGAGATCACGCACATGGAGGCCGTCGAGCGCCGGCTGCGCGTGATGGACTCCACCGCGCTGACGCTCTGCATGGAGAACAGACTCCCGATCGTCGTCTTCAACATGGGCGACGAGCGGAACATCGATCGGATAGTTTCCGGTGAGCGAGTCGGAACCTTGGTGAGGACATGATCGAAGAGCTGCTGCAGGACGCGCGCGAGCGCATGTCGAAGTCGGTCGAGGCGACGCGCGGCGAGTTCGGCTCGGTGCGCACCGGCCGTGCGACGCCGGCGCTGCTCGACCGCGTGATGGTCGAGTACTACGGCGCGCAGACGCCGCTCAAGCAGCTCGCGACGATCTCCGCCCCGGAGGCGCGCCTGCTGTCGGTGCAGCCGTTCGACAAGGGCTCGATCAAGGCGATCGAGAAGGCGATCATGGAGTCCGACGTCGGCCTCACGCCGAACAACGACGGCAACCTGATCCGCCTGTCGATCCCCGAGCTGACCGAGGAGCGGCGCAGACAGCTCGTGAAGGTCGTGCGCGGGATCGCGGAGGAGGGCCGGATCGGCATCCGCAACGCGCGCCGCGACACGATGCAGGACCTGCGCGAGCTGCGCGACGCCGGCGAGGTCGGCGCCGATGACGAGCACCGCGCCGAGACCGAGCTGCAGAAGCTGACCGACGAGAAGGTCGCGGAGCTCGACACCTTCCTGAAGCACAAGGAAGAAGAGATCCTCGAGGTCTGAGGACCGCGTGTCCGACGAGCGCGGCGTGGCCGGCGAACAGGACGAGCCGGGCCGCAGGGTCCGGCGCGTCGCGATCATCACAGACGGGAACGGCCGCTGGGCGCAGAAGCACGGCCTCGACGTCACCGAGGGGCACCGGGCCGGGGCGGACAACGTCAAGGCCCGGCTGCGCGACGCGGTCGAGCTGGGGCTGGAGCAGCTCGCGATCTACGCCTTCTCGACCGAGAACTGGGTCCGCTCCGACGCCGAGGTGCTCGGCTTGATGGAGCTGTTCCGCGAGTACATCGCCGGCGAGACGCCGGAGCTGCACGAGCAGGGCGTGCGGATGCGCTTCATCGGCCGCCGCTCCGACCCCGTCCCGGCCGACATCGTCGAGCAGATGGAGTGGGCCGAGGAGCTGACGGCTCACAACGACAGAATCACGCTCTTCATCCCCTTCAACTACGGCGGGCGGGCCGAGATCGTCGACGCCGCGCGCAGCTTCACCGGCACGACCGAGGAGGAGTTCCGCCAGCACCTCTACGCGCCGGAGATGGAGGATCCCGACATCGTGATCCGCACGAGCGGCGAGCAGCGGCTGTCGAACTACCTGCTGTGGCAGACCGCGTACTCGGAGCTGGTCTTCCGCGACGAGCTGTGGCCCGACTTCGGCCGCGCGGAGTTCGAGGAGTCGCTCGCCGTCTTCGAGACCCGGCAGCGGCGGTTCGGCGGGCGGTCGGCTTGAGCTCCGGCGGCGGGTTCTTCGACGTCGAGCAGCCCGAGCCGGCGCGCGAGGAGCCGCCGGACGGGCGCCGGC
>JAEXXR010000333.1 GCA_023405705.1 Actinomycetes bacterium | reverse complement strand
CCGCGCGCCGATCGCGGCGGTATCCGCCGCCGCATCTCCGAGCCTCGCCTGCTCCGCGTCGTCCAGCGCGACGCCGGAGGCGATCAGCCGCCGCGCGTCGTCGAGGTCGGAGGAGCGGCCGACCGACAGCGCGCCGGCGACGCGCCCCTCGGACAGGTACCAGACGCTGAACTCGCCGTCGTCCAGCGAGCCGCGGACGATCTCCCTGTCCCACGACGACGCCGGACCGACGTACTCCAGCGACGCCCAGTCGGCGAGGTCGGAGAAGAAGTACGGGACGACGTCGTGCGGGACGTCGCGGCCGAGCATGTTCAGCGCCGCCGTCTTGCCGTGGTTGAAGGCGACGTCCCAGTGCTCGACGCGGATCCGCCGGCCGTGGACGACGCTGTCGTAGGCGGCGACGTCGCCGGCGGCGTAGATCCCCTCGGCGGAGGTCCGCAGACGCGAGTCGCAGCGGATCCCGCCCAGCTCGTCGTCCAGCTCCAGTCTCGCGGCGCGCGCGAGCATCACGTCCGGCATCACGCCAGCGCCGATCACGACGGCGTCGGTCTCGATCCGCTCGCCGCCCTCGGTCACGACCGCGCCGACGCGGCCCGACTCGCCGGCCTCGAAGCGCGCCAGCCTGTCGCCGCCGATCACGCGCACGCCGTGCTCCTCCAGGCGCCGCTGGAACCAGCCGCCGGCCTGCTTGCCGAAGCCGCGCTCGAGCGTCACGTCCTCCAGCATCACGATCGTCGCCTGCGCGCCGATCGCCGTCAGCGACGCGGCGACCTCGCAGCCGATGTAGGAGCCGCCGATCAGCACGACCCGTCTGCCGGCCGCGTCGGCTCTGACCGCGTCGGAGTTGCCGAAGGCGCGGACGTAGTGGATGCCGTCCAGCTCGGAGCCGTCGGCCGGGATCCGTCTGACGTTGGCGCCGGTCGCGATCAGCGCCGTGTCGAAGGAGACGACCTCCTTCGTCGACAGCGTCGCCTCGCGGGCGGCCGTGTCGAGCTTCATCACGCTCGTGCGCGTCTTCAGCTCGATCCGCTGCTCGGTCCACCACGTGTCGGGGCGGAAGTAGGCGTCGTCGCGCGACTCCCTGCCCTGCAGGTAGCCCTTCGTCAGCGGGGGGCGGTTGTACGGCGGGTCGGACTCGCGGCCGACGAGCAGGATCTCGCCGTCGGCGCCCTCCTCGCGCAGCCAGCGGGCGCAGTTGGCGGAGGCGAGGCCGCCGCCGATCAGCAGGTGGGCGACGTGACGATCGGCCATCAGGCTGCCGCCGCGCTCTGCGTGAACTGGGGTGTGATCGCCGACTCCAGGCCGGGGTCGAGGATCAGCAGCACCTCGTCGCCGGCCTCGATCACCGTGTCGGCCTTCGGCACGAAGCCGCCGCCGTCGCGCAGGACCGAGATGATCAGCGCGCCGTCGGGCAGGACGACCTCCTCGACGGTGCGGCCGGCCGCCGGGGCGCCGACGGCGACCTCCAGCTCGATGATCTCCAGCCGCTCGCCCTCCAGCGCCAGCAGCTGCACGAGGCCGTACTGCGGCACCTCGTGCTCGATCAGGCGCAGGATCAGGTCGGTCGCCGAGACCGCCGGCTGGATCCCGAGCAGCTTGAAGTGCTGCAGGTTGCGCGGGTTGTTGACGCGCGCGACGATCCGCTGCGTCAGGTACTTCTCCTTCGCGACCTGGCAGATCAGCATGTTGTCCTCGTCGTCGCCGGTGACGGCGATCACGAGGTCGGCGCGCTGGATCCCGGCCCGCTCCAGCACCCACAGCTCGGTCGCGTCGCCGTACTGGACGGCGTGCTCGAGCTCCTGCTCGACGACGAGGTAGCGGCGCCGGTCGTCCTCGATCAGCGTCACCTCGTGGTTCTTCGCGAGCAGCTCGCGCGCGAGGTTCCAGCCGACCTTGCCGGCTCCGGCGATGATCACGTACACGGAAGCTCCCCCTCCGGCTTCATGCGGGCGCCAGCGCGGCCTGCGCGACGAGGTCGATCGCCTGCTGGGTCGGGCAGATCGTGTGCAGCCCCTGCTCGGCGTACCAGGCGGCGCGCGCGGGGTCGGCGACGCGCACGACGACGCGCGGCACGTCGAAGCGCTTCTGCGCGATCTGGGCGACGACGAGGTTGGTGTTGTCGCCGCGCGTGGAGGCGATGAAGACGTCGGCGTGCTCGATGCCCGCCTCGACCAGCGCGTCGACCTCCAGCGCCGTGCCGACGGTGAAGCGGCCGCCGGCGTCCTCCCAGGTGTCGACGAGGTCCTTGTCGAGCTGCTCGTGCGACAACGGGTCCTGGTCGAGGACCGAGACGTCGTGTCCGGCCTCCAGCGCCTGCTTGGCGACGGCGGAGCCGACGCGCCCCGCACCGACGATCAGGATCAGCATTGCCGGAACCTTAGCGCGGCGGCTCTCCCGGCCGGTCCGCCCCCGTGCCGCCGGGCGAAACGCCGTCGGAGACGCCGTCCGAAGCGCCGCCGGGAGCACCGCCGGAGGCGTCGCCCGGGTCCTCGCCGGCCGGCTCCCCTCTCCTCGCCCAGCGGTCGCCCGGCTCGGCGGCCGGCGCGGTCAGGATCACGCGGCAGGTCGCCTTGCGCAGCACGTACTTGGTCGCCTCGCCGACGAAGTTGTCGAGCGGCCCGCCGGATCCGCCCAGCAGCGCCCCGCCGCGCACGCGCGAGGGCTCCTCGGCGGCGAGCACGATCGCCTCCACCCCGCGCCGCTTCGCCTCGCTGACGATCCCCTGGCCGGCGCGGCGCGCTCGTATCATCGCCGTCTGGACCTGGACCCCCTCGTACTCCTCCCCGACCGCCTTCGCGCGCCGCAGCGCCTCCTGCGCGCGCCTCACCTTCGCCTCGGGCAGGCGGGCGTCGATCGGCAGCGCCATCGGGACCTCGAAGACCCAGATCGCCTCGATCGTCGCGCCCCTCTCGTCGAGGTCGTCGCGGACGGTGCCGGCGAGCCGGCCGGCGGTCTGGACGATGTCGTCGTCGAGCGCCTCGCCGAAGACCGGCACGAGGATCGAGCCGAACTCGGCCTCGTCCTCGGGCTCGTGCATCAGCGCCTTCTCCGGCACCATCACGCGCTTCAGCAGCGGGTTGCCGTCGATCCGGCGGTAGACGACGTACAGCACGATCCCGCCGATCACCCAGGCGAGCCCGACCCAGCGGGCGCCGGTGTGCAGCACGAGCACGCTCAGCCAGCCGAGCGCCGACAGCAGCGCGCCGACGACCGCCGGCAGCGGCACCGGCCGCCCCTTCACCGTCACGTTGAACGGCACGCGATAGGGCCGCGGCCGGTCGGGCTCTCTGAAGCGCAGGACGATGATCGCGAGGTGGGCGATCGTGAAGGCGAGCAGCGCGCCGACGGCGTAGATGCCGACGAGGAAGTCGAGGTCGGCCGGGATCACGAGCGCCGAGGCGATCAGCGCCGCCAGCCCGATCAGCACGAACGGCGTCCCGCGGCGCGGGTGCAGCCGCCCGAGCGCGGCCGGGATCTGGCGATTCGTCGCGAGCGCGTAGGAGAGCCGCGAGGTGCCGAGCATCGCGCCGTTGCAGGCGGCGATCAGCGCGGTCACGGCGGCGAGCGCGACGATCGGCCGCAGCCCGTCGGCGAGCCACGCCGGGTCGAAGGCGCTCGCCACCCCGAGCAGCGGCGCCTCGATGTCCTCTCTGCTGAAGGCGCCGTCGCCGACCGGCAGCGCGCTGACGGCGACGACCGCGATCCCGACGTAGACGAGCACGATCGAGCCGACGCCCGGCCCGGCCAGCCGCTTCAGCTCTCTGCCCGACGCCCTCGCCTCGCCGGCGAGCGAGGCGGCCGCCTCCAGGCCGGTGAAGGCGATCGTCGCGATCGTCAGCGCGAAGATCACGTCGTCCCACGCCGGCTGCGCGCCCAGCTCGATCGTGTCGAGCGCGGCGCCCGGGTCGAAGACGAGGATCAGGCCGAGCACGATCACCAGCAGCTGGACGCCGAGGTCGGCGGCAGCGACGACGATCTGGCGCTGCAGCTGGCGGACCGTCACCCCGACCACGTTCCAGACGGCGATCCCGGCGATCAGCGCGATCGCGACGACGACCTCCAGCACGCCAGAGCCCAGCGGCGACCAGAACTGCGCCGCGTAGTTGGTCGTCGTGAAGGCGGTGACCGCGATCAGGATCGCGTAGTCCAGGAGGATCGCCCAGCCGGCGACGAAGCTGACCAGCTCGTTGAAGGCGTAGCGGGCGAAGACGGAGGAGCCGCCGCGCTCGCGGTGGAGCGCCGCCCCCTCGACGTAGGTCATCGACGAGACGGCGAAGAACAGCCCGGCGATCAGGAAGATCACCGGCGTCAGGCCGAGCGCTCTGTGCGCGACGACGCCGAGCGCGAAGTAGACCGAGCTGACCGAGGTCGTGTAGACGAGCGCGAACAGCGCGCGGGCGCTGAGCGTGCGCGGCGGCGCCTGGCGCGTCGAGTCGGGCCCGTTGCGCATCGGGCTCAGCGCCCTCTCCGCCGCAGCAGCAGGAAGCGCCCGGCCCCGGCGGCGACGAACAGCACGCCGAGCAGGACGCCGAGCGACAGCGGGCCGCCGCCGGCCGCGAGCGTCCGCACCAGCAGCGCGATCCCGATCACGACCATCAGCGCCGACATCAGGCGCGTCGTCGTCGCGTGGACGTCTCTCGGAGCCGGCATCAGCCGACCCTCTCCGCGGCTCTGCGGGTCGCCTCGCGCCGTCTGCCTCGGCCCGACTCGATGATGACGCGGCAGGGCCGCTCGGCCAGCACCGTCTCCAGCGTGCGGCCGAAGACCGACCCGCCGCCGGTGCGGACCGGCAGCGGCATCACGATCGCGCGCGCCTTGATCACCTTCGCCTCGTCGACGATCCGGCGCCCGGCCTGACCCGGGCGGACCTTCTCCCAGTGGCCGGTGACGCGCCGCCCGCCGGCGACCTTCGCCTGCTCGATGATCCCCTGCGCCGCCAGCTCCTGGTCGGGCATCGCGGCGTTGATCGGCGAGGTCGGCGGGACGGTGATCGTGACGATCACATGGATGCCGCGGTGTCTGCGCGCCGCCAGCTTCGTCGCGGTGCGCAGCACGTCGGGGACGTACTCGCGCTCGTCGAAGGCGACCAGCACCGACTCGTACTCGGCCTCGTGGTCGATCACGGGCTTGGGCACCGCGACGCGGGTCGTCGTCGTGAGGTCGAGCCCCTGCCGGCGGCGGAAGACGACGAAGACGACGATCCCGATCGCCAGCCACGTCAGGCCGGTGATCGCGACGTCGAGGTAGAGCAGCGTCACGACGCACCACGACAGCGCCGTGAACATGCCGCCGAAGATCGCGAACAGCGGCAGGTCCTTGCCGCGCCACCTGAGGTTGAACGGCCCGCGATAGGGCCGCTCGGCGTCGGGATACTTGAGCCGCAGGCGCACGACGGCCGCGTGCGCGATCGTGAACGACAGCATCGCGCCGAAGGCGTAGAGGTTGCCGAGGAAGCCGGCCTGGCCGGGGATCATCGCCAGGCAGGCGATGAAGGAGAAGACGATGATCCCGATCCACGGCGTGCGGTACTTCGGATGCAGCTGCCGCAGCTTGTCGGGCATCTGGCGGTGGATGCCCATCGAGTAGGTCAACCGCGAGACGCCGATGATGCCGGCGTTCGTCGCCAGGAAGAGGATCGTCGCGGCCAGCAGGCCGACGTAGATCTCGGTCGCGTGCTGGAGCGGGCCGAGGTCCATGTGCTCGACGATCCCGAGCACCGGGTCGCCCGCGAAGCCGCCCTCGTCCTCCGGCAGGCCGAGCAGCGTCTTGCACTCCCCGTCGACGCATCTGACCGGCAGCGCCGACAGCGCGATCGCCGGCAGCAGCGCGTAGATCGCGAAGACGGCGATCACGACCCGGTTGATCGCCTTCGGGATCGATCTTCTCTCGTCCTTGGCCTCCTCGGCCATGTTCGAGATCGTCTCGATGCCGGTGTAGGCGATCATCGCGATCGGGATCGCGACGATGAAGTTCGACCAGGTCGGCGCGATCCCCCACTCGACGTTGCTGATCAGCGTGTCGGGCGAGAAGACGAGCACGAGGCCGACGACGACGAGCAGCAGCTGCGTGGCGAAGTCGACGACCGCGAGCGTGATGTTCAGCCCGGCCGTCTCCTTCGCGCCGAAGACGTTCAGCGCCGCCAGCGCCGCGACGCAGACGATCCCGCCGATGATGTCGCCCGGCGCGTGGCGCAGCGGCTCCCAGAACAGCGACCCGATGTAGTGCGGCACGAAGAAGGCCGAGATCGAGATCGTGATCGTGTAGTTGAGCATCTGGCCCCACGCGGCGAAGAACGACCAGAACTCGTTGAAGGCGCGGCGCGCGAACGACGACGAGCCGCCCGCCTCCGGGTACATCGCGGTCGCCTCGGCGTAGGTCGAGGCGGTCAGGAAGAAGATCACGCCCGCGATCACGAACACGACCGGCGTGAGGCCGAGCGCGAACGAGGCGACGAGGCCGAGCGCGTAGTAGATCGACGAGCCGACGTTGCCGTAGGCGGTCGAGAAGAGCGCGTTCACCCCGAGCACGCGCTCGAGGCCTTGGAGTCGGCGTTGGGCCATCGTCGAGTTTCCCCAGCCGGATGCTAGCCCCGGGCCGGCGCCTCCGCGGCGGCTGCCGGATCGTCCGGTGCGAGCGCGTCGGGCGGCGCCGGCAGCTGGTCTGAGGCCGGTGCCGGCGGCGGGGTCAGCGCGGCCGCGGTGACGACCAGCGCGAAGGCGAGCAGCCGCAGCGCGAGCGCGCCGGGGTCGGAGGGCATCGGCTCGCCGAAGACGATCGGGCCCGAGGCGATCGTCGTCAGGTTGGCGGCGGCGCTGGTGACGGCGATCACGGGGACGGCGTCGCCGAGCTGGAGCGACTTCGCCGACACCAGCAGGCCGGCGAGCGAGGCGAGCAGGATCACCAGCGACAGCGGGCTGAGGACCGTCATCACGAGCCCGTCGTGGTCGAGGTGGCTGCTGAGCGCCTTGATCGAGACGTCGGAGGCGGCCCACAGCAGGCCGGCCGAGAGCGCGTAGCCGCTCGCCCTGCGGCTGACCGGCAGCCCGCCGCCCTTCTCCCCGCCCCAGCCGGCCGCGACCGCCGCGAGCGTGCCGGTCAGCGAGAGCAGGCCGACGTACAGCAGCAGCGCGCCGGTCGCGTAGTCGCTGTGGGCCTCTCTCGCACCGCCCTCCATCGTCGCGGCGAGGAAGGCGAGGCCGGCCGCGGTCAGCGCGACGCCGATCCACTCGCGGCGCGTGACGCGATGGCCGAACAGCTTGTCGGCGCAGACGGTCAGCAGCACCAGCCCGCCGGCGATCACCGACTGGACCAGCGAGATCGGCGCGAGCGCGAGCGCGCCGACATGGAAGAACCAGCCGCCGAGCGCGACGACGATCCCGAGCGTGTACCAGCCCGAGCGGAACAGCACGAACGTGCTGTGGACCGGCCGCTTCCAGTCGACCTCGGGCGCCAGCTGCGCGCCCTTGTGCTTGTAGAGGAAGCCGACGACGCTCGCGAGCGCCGTCGCGATGGAGAGCAGCAGACCGAGTTGGACGGACAGGCTCACGGGCGGCGAGGCAGCGTACTACTCGGGGCAGCCGGGACTTCCCGCGGGAGCCGGCGCGCGACGGCGGAGGCGCGCGCTGCTCACGGGTTCAGCAGTCCGCCGAGCAGGCTGGTGACCGAGCGCGGGTCGACGCCGTGGCGCGCCTCGAACTCGCGCGCGCCCTGATCGGAGGCGAGGCCGAGCACCAGCTCCTCACGGCTCACGTGGAGGCGGCAGGCGCCGGCGTCGACCAGCTCCAGCGCGCGGTCCTGGATGAAGCCGCTGATCCCGCCGGATTCCGGCAGGTCGCGGTCCTCGCAGGGATCGGCGATCACGACCGGCTCCGGCGCGATCACTGCGTGGAGGCCGACGTAGCCGGCCGGGACGGCGAGCGCCAGCAGCGCGATCGCGCCGAACGTCCCGCCCGCGCCGGTGATCCCGAGCAGCGCCGCGGCCAGCAGCGCGCAGGCGCCGGCGATCACGAACGGCCACTTGAACGCCTCGCCGACCGCCGCGACGACCGTGTCGTCGGCGCGTTGGGCGAGCGCGTCGTACTCCTTCAGCTCGTCGCCCTCGAAGTCGCCGCGGTGCGCGTCGAGCGCCCGCTCCAGGCCGGCGCGCGGCTGCTCGGCGTCGACCCCGGACAGCAGCGCCGGCGCCAGCGTCAGCTTCTCCTGCGGCGGCAGCTTCGCGTCGAGCACGAGCGCGACGCCGCGCTCCTGCCCCAGCCGCGTCGTCTCCTCCAGCTGGGAGGCGATCAGCGGCGCGACGGCGATCAGCACGACGGCGATCCCGGCGTGGCGGATCGTCAGCAGCCAGGCGGCGTCGTGCGGCGTGCGCTCGGGCAGCAGCTCGCCCGCGAAGGCCGGCAGCGCCATCCCCATCCCGACGCCCGCGAGCGCCTGCGGCACGAGCGTCCAGGCG
>JAEXXR010000314.1 GCA_023405705.1 Actinomycetes bacterium | reverse complement strand
CCGATGCGAGTACGCAGTCTCAGGCGCCTCGGCGTCGCGGTCGCGGCTGCCGCCGCGACGGCGGCGACGCTGCCCGCCGCAGCAGCGGCGGTCGTGCCGCAGCAGTTCATCGCCAAGACCTACGTCGAGGCGCTCGGCCGCGCGCCGTCGCCGACCGACTGGACCAACTCGGTCTCCTACTTCACGACCAACGGCTGCACGAGAGCGTCGCTGAAGGCCTACGGCAAGAGCACGCTCACCTCCGCCGAGTTCGCCAGCCTCGGCTACGACAACACCTCGCGCGTCATCGCCGGCTATCGCACGGCGCTCAATCGCGACGCCGACAGCTCCGGGCTGACCAACCTCACCTGGGAGCTGGACACCAGAACGACGAGCTGGAGCGGCGCCGTCGACAAGCTCTTCGACAACGCCGAGTTCGACGCGCTCGTCGCGCAGATCTGCTCGACGACCTCGCCCGACTACGACTTCGGCGTCGGCGCCGCGGTCGACGCGCCGACGACCGGCAGCGGTTTCACCGGCGACCAGGCGGCGCTGCAGACGACGCTGAACGCGGCCAGATCGGGCACGACCGTCTGGCTCGCCTCGCGCGAGGTGATCCGCCTCTCCTCGACGCTGACCGTCCCGGCCGGCGTCACGCTCGCGACGACCGGCTCGCCGGCGCCGACGCGCTACGCGAACATGGCCCGCATCGTCCGCGCCGACGCGTGGCCGACCTTCTCCGCTCCCGCCGTCGTGCTGCAGCCGGGCGCGAAGCTGAAGAGCGTCTGGGTCGACGGCCAGCTGTCGGATCCGGTCCGCCGCCGCGAGTCGGCGTGGAACGTGCGCGCGCTCAGCGGCAGCGGCACCGAGGTGTCGTCGTCGCGCCTCTCCAACCCGGCCGGCTCGACCAACGTCGCGTTCGCGGGCGCCGCCGACACCGGCACCGCCTGCGTCGACGGCGTCGTGAACGGCAACACCGTCGACTCGTGGTCCTCCGACCACCGCGACAACCGCTGGGTCAACGGCATCGCCGTCGGCTGCGAGGACGCGACGGTCACGAGCAACACCGTCCTCGACGCCAGCGACGCCGGCATCACGCTGCGCGGCCAGGGGACGAGCACGGCCCAGGCCTCCGAGGTCTCCGGCAACACCGTCATCAACGCGGGCGACAGCGCCTTCGCGGCGATCGCGCTCGACCCCGGCCGCAACGTCGGCGGCACCGGCGACGCGGCGAGAACGTCGTCGCGCAGCTTCAGCGGCGCGAGCGTCAGAGCGAACACGCTCTTCAACGGCGCCCGCTCGCCGCTGGCGGTCGGGATCGGCGTCGGCGGCCGCGCCTGGTACGGCACGCGCGCCTTCAACGGCAGCGGTGCCTCGGTCACCGCCAACGGCACCGGCGGCGCCGGCCTGCACGCCCAGAACGGGATCGTCGTCAGCGGCATGCTGTCGGCAACGGTCAGCTCCAACACGCTCTCGCCGACGCTCGTCAGCGGCGTGTCGAGCTGCACGTCGGCCGCGATCGGCGCCGACGTGAGCGGCGGTCACGCCTCCGGCACGATCCAGACGCCGTACTCCGACAGAGCGTTCGAGGACTGCGTCGGCGACCGCAACCTCAGAATCACCGAGCGCAGCGGCTCGTCGCACATCTACGCCGAGTACGGCTTCGGGACCGAGTGCTCGCTCGTCGAGGGCGCGAGAAGACTCGCGGCGCAGGGCAGCGAGACGATCAAGATCGAGCTGTACGACGCGGCGAGATACTACAAGTTCGGCGATTGCGACTGGACCGGCGTCCCGGCCGCCACGCCGGCCGTCGAGGTCGCGCAGACGCCCGAGTACAGAGAGGTCTTCGAGCTGCCGTTCAGCAGCTACGTGATCATGACCTACTCCTCCAAGGGCCTCGACTGGTGGCGCAGCGGCGTGACAGCGAGACAGTGCGGCGAGGAGGCCGCCGAGATGGAGGACCTCGCAACCGAGTTCCTCACCACCTACAGAGGCACCGGCAAGCAGTTCGTGATCCAGAACTGGGAGGGCGACTGGGCGATCCGCGGCGCCTCGCGCGACCCCAACACGCTCCCGACCGCCACGAACATCGCCGGCATGACCGCCTGGCTCAACTGCCGCCAGGACGGCATCGAGGCGGCTCGGAACAACGTGCCGAGCGACGTGAAGGTGCTGCACGGCTGCGAGGTCAACCTCGTGCGGCGGGCGGTGGTCGAGAGACTGCCCGGCACGCTGATCGACGAGGTGATCCCGAACACCGACTGCGATCTCGTCTCCTACTCGGCGTGGGACACGGCCGGCTACGGTCAGACGGGCGACTGGGCGACCGGCCGCAACGAGCTGGTGAACGCGCTCGACTACATCGCGTCGAGAGCGCCGGCGCCCGACGCGTACACGAGAGCGGCGCTCGGCGCCGGCTTCCGCAACGTCTACGTCGGCGAGTACGGCTGGCCGGAGATGGCGACCTCGACGACGCTCTCGACGAACGCGATCCGGATCGCGACCGAGGCGTCGCTCGACTGGGGCGCGCGCTGGTCGCTGTTCTGGCAGATGTACGACAACGAGCGCAGAAACCCGGGCACGGGCCACCCGAGAAACGAGGACATGAACGGCTACTGGCTGTTCAAGCCCGACGGGACGCGCTCGGCCGCGGGCGACTTCCTGATCGGGGACGTCTGGAGACGGGTCAGCGGCTGACCCGTCGTGTCGGGGAGGCGCCCAGGCGGCGTCTCCCCGGCCGGGCGCCGTCGGCCCGGCGGCGAGTCGCTCGCCGCGTCGGCCGCGTCAGTCGCGGCAGTCGCTGCAGGCGCCGTGGAGCACGACGTCGTGCTCGTCGACGGCGAACTTCAGCCGTCTCGACACCTGCTCGATCGCCTGCTCCAGCGACGGGTCCTCGAACGGCTCGATCGTGCCGCAGTTGTCGCAGACGAGGTGGTGGTGATGGTCGCCGTCGGGCTCGTGGCGCTCGTAGCGCGCGATCCCCTGGCCGACGTCGATCCGCTGGACCAGTCTCAGCTCTGTCAGCAGCTCGAGGATGCGGTAGACGCTGGCACGGCCGACCGCCCGGCCGCTGCCGCGCAGCCGGTCGTCGATCTCCTGCGCGGTCAGCGCGCAGTCTTGGCCCGCGAGCAGCTCGACGACCGCGTTGCGCGCGCCGCCCTTGCGGTGGCCGGCGGCGGTCAGCGTGTCGAGCGTGTGCTGCTGCCAGTCGACCGCCGAATGGGAATGACCGTGGATATGGCCCATCGACTCCGATCGTAGCGGGGCCGGGCCCTCTCGCGGCACCCTGGCGCGGCCGTCTTACAAATCAGACTCGTTCTCACCTAGACTCGGCGATCGCGTGTTCGAGGCGTTCGACTACCCCTTCGTGCAACGGGCCCTCGTCGAGGTGCTCGTGCTGTCGATCGCCGCCGGCACGCTCGGCACCTGGATCGTCGTGCGCGGCCTCTCCTTCTACGCCCACGGCGTCGCGGCGGCCGCCTTCCCCGGCCTCGTGCTCGCCGACGGGCTCGGCTTCGCCGCCTCGCTCGGCGCCTTCGGCGTCGCGCTGCTGTTCGCGCTCACCGTCGGCCAGCTCGCCGCGCGCGAGCGCGAGGGCCACGACAGCCTCACCGCGCTGGTGCTCGTCGCGGCGCTGGCGATCGGGGTCGTGCTCGCCTCCGACGTCTTCGAGTCGGGTGCGAACGTCGAGACGCTGTTGTTCGGCAGCCTGCTGGCGGTCGACGCCGCCGACGTCCGCCTCGCCGTCCTCGTCGCCGCGCTCGCGCTGCTGGCGACGTGGCTGCTGGGCCCGCGCTGGCTCGCCGTCGGCTTCGACCCGGGCGCCGCGCGCGGCCTCGGCGCCCGCTCGCCGCTGCCCGATCTCGTGCTGCTGATCCTGATCGCGCTCGCCGCCGTCGCGACGCTCAGCGCCGTCGGCGCGCTGCTGTCGACCGCGCTGCTGGTCGTCCCGGCCGCGACGGTGCGGATGGTCACGCACCGGATGCTGCCGTGGCAGCTGGGGACGACGGCGCTCGCCGCCGCGATCGGGACGGCCGGCCTGTGGCTGTCGTTCGAGACCAACGCGCCGCCGGGCGCGACGATCGCGGTGATCGCCGGCGGCCTCTTCGCGCTCGTCGCGCTCGGCCGCGGCGGCCTCACCCTGTTCACGCGCGCCCGCGGAGTGGTCGCATGAGCGAAGTTCGCCCCCTCGTCCGCGCGGAGGGCCTCGCGGTCGGCTACGGCGCCGCGCCGGTCCTCTCCGAGGTCTCCTTCGCGCTCGCCCCGGGCGAGCGGATCGGCGTGCTCGGCCCCAACGGCGGCGGCAAGACGACGCTC
>JAEXXR010000283.1 GCA_023405705.1 Actinomycetes bacterium | reverse complement strand
CGCCCATGCGGCGAGCACGACGCTCGACCTGCGCCTGCTCGGGACTCCCGCCGACGCGCTCGTCGCCGACGGCCGCCGCCTGGCGGTCACCCCGCGCCAGCTGGAGATCTGCGCCCTGCTCGCGCTCCACCCCGACGGTCTGGGCAGCGGCGAGCTGCGCGAGCTGCTGTACGGCGAACAGGACGTCGCCGACGTGACGATCCGCTCCGAGCTGTCGCGCCTGCGCCGCACGCTCGGCCCCGCGCTGGCCGCGCGCCCCTACCGCTTCGCGGCGCCCGTCGCGACCGACGTCGAGCACGTCGAGCGCCTGCTCCACGACGGCGACCTGCGCGGCGCCGTCCAGGCCTACGCCGGTCCAGTCCTGCCGGCCTCCCAGTCGCCGCGGATCGTCGACCTGCGCGACCAGCTCCACTACGAGCTGCGCGCCGCCCTGCTCGCCAGCGACGACGCCGACGCCCTCTTCCAGTGGATCCGCGCCCCGCACGGCGCCAGGGACGCCGCCGTCGCCCGCCGCCTCACCACCCTCATCTCCGCTCGCGACCCCCGCCGCGCCACCGCGGTCGCCGTCGTCGAGGCGGACCTCTTCGCGCGGCGGTGAGCGCGACGCCGCGGGCTGCCCCGCGATCACGTGCCGCAAACCGGTTCGTCGTGCCGGCGTCGGCGATCGAACGCCGCCGCCGCAGCGTCGCCTCGCAACGTTGCGTCGCAACGGTTCTGCAACGTCGCACCGCCTAATGTCGAATCCACGCCGCCGGTCCCCGGGCCGCGCGGCACGAGGAGACCATTCGTCGAAGGAGGCCGTCATGGCTGTTGCCGTCCCGATGGGCGAGGCGACCCGCCGCTTCACGTCCGAGCCGCGCAAGCTGCTGATCGACGGGCAGTGGCGCGAGTCGGCGAGCGGCAAGACGTTCGAGACCTACGACCCGGCGACCGGCACCGTGCTCGCCAGCGTCGCCGAGGGCGACGCGCAGGACGTCGACCTGGCGGTCGCGGCGGCGCGCAAGGCGCTCGACGGGCCGTGGTCGAAGCTGACGCCGTCCGAGCGCGGGCGGATCGTCCACCGGATCGGCGACCTGATCATGGAGCACGCCGACGAGCTGGCCGAGCTGGAGACGCTCGACAACGGCAAGCCGAAGGCCGTCGCGCTCGCCGCCGACGTACCGCTCGCCGCCGACCTCTTCTGGTACATGGCCGGCTGGGCGACGAAGCTGAAGGGCGGCACCGTCACGCCGTCGGTGCCGTACATGCCGGGCGCCGAGTTCCACGCCTACACGCTGCGTGAGCCGGTCGGCGTCGTCGGCCAGATCATCCCCTGGAACTTCCCGCTGCTGATGGCGGCGTGGAAGCTCGGCCCGGCGCTCGCGACCGGCTGCACGGTCGTGCTGAAGCCGGCCGAGCAGACGCCGCTCTCCGCGCTGCGGCTCGGCGAGCTGCTGCTGGAGGCCGGCGTCCCGGACGGCGTCGTCAACATCGTCCCCGGCTTCGGCGAGACCGCCGGCGCCGCGCTCGCCGGCCACGACGACGTCGACAAGATCGCCTTCACGGGCTCGACCGAGGTCGGCAAGCTGATCGCCCGCACCGCGACCGGCAACCTCAAGCGCGTCTCGCTGGAGCTGGGCGGGAAGTCGCCGAACATCGTCTTCTCCGACGCCGACGTCGACGCGGCGATCGCCGGCGCCGCGCAGGGGATCTTCTTCAACCAGGGCGAGGTCTGCTCGGCCGGCTCGCGCCTGTACGTGCAGGAGGACCAGTTCGACCGCGTCGTCGAGGGCCTGTCGAGCGCGGCCTCGGCGATCAGAGTCGGCCACGGCCTCGACCCCTCCACGGAGATGGGCCCGCTCGTCTCCCAGGAGCAGTTCGACCGCGTCACGAGATACCTCTCGATCGGCGAGCAGGAGGGCAACCGCGCGACCGTCGGCGGCTCCGCGATCGAGGGCGACGGCTGGTTCGTGCAGCCGACCGTGATCGTCGACGCGACCGCCGACAGCACGATCGTGCGCGAGGAGGTGTTCGGCCCGGTGATCGCCGCGATGCCGTTCTCCGACCTCGACGACCTCGCTCGCCAGGCGAACGACTCCGCCTACGGCCTCGCCGCCGGCGTCTGGACCCGCGACATCTCCAAGGCGCACCAGCTGGCGAAGAAGATCAAGGCCGGCACGGTCCACCTGAACAGCTACCACGTGTTCGCGGCCGAGCTGCCGTTCGGCGGCTACAAGCAGTCCGGCTGGGGTCGCGAGATGGGCGAGGAAGTGCTCAACAACTACCTCGAGACGAAGTCGGTGATCGTGGGGCTGTAACACCGCCCCGCACGCGGGCCCGTCGCCGTGGGGGCGCGGGCCCGTCCCGTCGGGCTGCCGATCCAGGCGTGCCCTCCGCCCGGCCCAGCGCGCCGTCCGCCGATCCCCCTCCACGCGGGCGGCGCGCGCCGGGCCCGGACCTTCTCGTTGCATTGCGCGGTGCAACCGGCATAACGTTGCACCATGTTCAAGAACTCCAAAGCTGCAGCCCTGATCGCGACCGCGCTCGCGGTGCTAGCCGGGGCGGTCGCCGGCTGCGGCTCATCCGGCGATTCCGCCACCACCAGCGCGGCGACCGTCCCCGCGAACGGTGACGCGACGAGCACCGCGAACGCGGCCTTCGTGCGCGACGTCGAGGCGATCTGCAACGACGTGAACGCGAAGTTCAGAGCGCTCAACGACAGAGCCGCCGACAGCGAGCCGCACGAGACGCTCAACGGCGCCGCGACGGAGCTGCACGCTGCGGTGAGAAGGATGGAGGCGGTCGATCCGCCCGCCGAGATCGCGCCCGACTACGCCCGCTTCGTCGAGGTGACCGCGATCCAAGCTGACGCGATGGCCGCGCGCGGCCGTGCCCTGAAGGCCGGCGACGACGCGAGAGCCGGCGCTGCGCAGAGACGCGGCGACGAGGCCAACGACGAGCAGGACCTGATCGCGCAGGGCCTCGACCTCGACGACTGCGCGGCGAGCGCCGAGGACGACGCGCAGCAGGGGGGAGCCGCAGGGACGC
>JAEXXR010000226.1 GCA_023405705.1 Actinomycetes bacterium | reverse complement strand
ATCCGGGCGCTGGCGCGCGTCGGCGGCCACCTGTTCGTCCGCACCGCCGCGCTGACCGGCTCGTTCGCGGTCGCGGGCGCGGTGCTGGCGCGGGTCGGCACCGCCTCGCTCGGCGCCCACCAGATCGCCTTCCAGCTGTGGTCGTTCCTGGCGCTGGTGCTCGACGCGGTCGCGATCGCCGCGCAGGTGATCGTCGGCCGGGCGCTCGGCGCCGGCCGCGCCGCGCACGCCCGCGCGGCGGCGACGCGGATGATCTGGTGGTCGGTCGCCTTCGGCGCGCTGCTCGGCGCCGTGATGCTGGCGCTCGGCGGGCTGATCCCGCAGGCGTTCACCGACGACCCCGAGGTGGTCGAGCGCACGCGCGAGGTGTGGTGGCTGTTCGCGCTGATGCAGCCGGCGGCCGGCGCCGTCTTCGCGCTCGACGGGATCCTGATCGGCGCCGGCGACTCGCGCTTCCTGATGTGGTCGATGCTCGCGGCCGCCGTCGGCGTCTTCGTGCCGATCGCGCTGCTGTCGCTCGTGCTCGGCTGGGGGATCGTCGGCGTCTGGGTCGGGATCGTCGCGCTGATCGCGGCGCGGCTGGCGCTGACGCTCGCCCGCTTCGCGCGCGGCGGATGGGCCGCCCGCCCGCCCGGCGAACGCACATGACTACCCCCGCGGAGCCGCCGTAAACAGCGTTCACGCGCCCTAACAGAACACACATAATTCGCGAACGGAAGCGAAATCGTTCATCCCTCGTTCGCTCTTGCCACGGGACTAGATTGTTCGCCCGCAGGAAAAGCTGAACTAAGAGCTACACGACGAGGAGGGCTCTTGATGAGGAAGTGGGCACGGATCGCGTGCGCAGTGCTGGCTGCGCTCGCGGTCTCGGTGTTCGTTGCCGCATGCGGCAACGACGACGATGGCGGCGGCGGATCGACCTCCGCCTCGACGACGGCAGGGGGCAGCACCGGCGGCAGCGGCAGACAGGGCGGCAGCATCACCGTGCTGATGGGCACGGCGCCCGACTACCTCGACCCGCAGCTGGCGTACACGACTCAGGCGGTCGAACCGCACTGGATCAGCTACACGGGCCTGCTGACCTACGCTCGCGCCGAGGGCGAGGCGGGCACGAGACTGCTCCCCGGACTGGCTGAGGACCTGCCGACGATCAGCAACGACGGCAGAACATATGAGTTCACCGTTCGCAGAGGGATCAGATACTCCGACGGCACGCCCGTCAGAGCGTCAGACTTCCCGTACTCGGTCGAGCGCATGGTGAGAATCCCCTGGGGCGGCAGATCGTTCGTCACCAACTACGTGGTCGGCGCGCAGGAGTACGACACGGGGAGAGCCAGAAGAATCACCGGCATCACCGCCGACGACGCGAGCGGCAGAATCACGATCAGACTGAGAGAGGCCTACGGCGCCTTCGAGAACGTGCTCGCCTTCCCGGCGCTGGCGTTCGTCCCGAGCGGCACGCCGTTCAGAAACCTCTCCTCCGACCCGCCGCCCGGCGTCGGGCCGTACATGCTGAGAGACGTCGTGCCGAACCGGTCGTTCTCCGTGGTCAGAAACCCGGCCTTCGCCGACTTCAGAATCCCGGACATCCCGCTCGGCAACCTCGACCAGATAAACGTCAGAATCGTCTCGAACACCAACTCCGAGGCGCAGCAGGTGCTCAACAACCAGGCCGACATCTTCGACCCGGGCGACACGCTGCCGCCGGCGCTCCTGCCGCAGATCGAGAGCCAGGCGAGAGACCGCTTCGAGCGCAAGCCGGTGCCGTCGACGTTCTACTTCTTCCTGAACACGACGAAGCCGCCGTTCGACAACGAGCGGGCCCGTCAGGCCGTCAACATGGCGCTCGACCGCGACGCGCTCGTGCGCCTCTCCAGCGGCTTCTTCGAGCCCAGCTGCTTCTTCATCCCCGAGGGGATCGTCGGCCACCCCGACAGCGAGTGCCCCTACGGCGACACGCCGGACATCGAGGGCGCCGCGAGAATCATCAGAGAAGAGGGCCTCGAGGGCGCCAGAGTCACCGTCTGGGGCCAGGAGCGCAGCCCGCGCAAGGAGTACGTCGACTACTACACCGACATGCTCAACAGAATCGGGTTCGACGCGCAGCAGAGAATCATCGCCGACACCGTCTACTTCCCGACGATCGGCAACGAGAGAACGGATCCGCAGACCGGTTTCGCCAACTGGCTGCAGGACTTCCCGAACCCCTCGGACTTCTACCTGCTGCTCGACGCGCGCTCGATCCAGCCGACCAACAACCAGAACTTCTCGAAGGTGGACGACCCGTTCATCCAGAGAAACCTGCTGAGACTCAACGCCGTCCCGGCGTCGAGACTCGACACGGTCGCGAGCGACTGGAGAGCGCTCGACGAGTACACGGCCAGAAGAGCGTACAACGCGGTCTTCGGGTCGATCAGCGTGCCGAAGTTCTTCTCTGAGCGGTTGAACTTCCAGGACGCGATCTTCCACCCGTTGTACTTCAACGACTGGTCGTCGATCTCGCTGAGATAACGAGACCTCCGGTGGCAACCGACCCGATCACACCCGAGACCACCGGAACCGGAGCGATCCGCGGAGCCGGCGGCGACGTCCCAGTCGCCGCCGGCACCGACGGCGCCCCGGCCGCCGGCATCGGTCCCTACAGACTCGGCCTGCGCCGCCTGCGGCGCAACAAGGTCGCGCTCGCCTTCGGCGCGCTGTTCCTGATCATCGTCCTGCTCTGCCTGGCGGCGCCGCTGTACGCCGACCACGTCGCGCAGACGGGGCCGAACGACAACCACGTGACCGAGCAGGTGGTCGTGCGCGGCGAGGAGAAGGACGTCGTCTCGCCGGCCGGGCTGCCGGTCGGTCCCACCTGGCAGGGGAGATTCCTGCTGGGCGCCGACCAGAACGGCCGCGACCTCGCGGTCCGCCTGCTCTACGGCGGGCGCAACTCGCTCCAGGTCGGCTTCATCGCGACGCTGATCACGATGGTCCTCGCGACGATGGTCGGCATCTGCGCCGGCTACTTCCGCGGCGCCGTCGACGGCGTGCTGGCACGGATCCTCGACCTGATCTGGGCCTATCCCGTCGTGCTGCTCGGCATCGCCCTGGGCACCTCGCTGGCGCTCGGCGGCATCTCGATAGGGCCGCTCGAATTGAGCGGCAACTCGTTGTACGTGCCGGCGGTGATCATCGGGATCGTCTACATCCCGTACGTCGCCAAGCCGATCCGCGGGCAGGTGCTCGGCCTGCGCGAGAAGGAGTTCGTCGACGCCGCGCGCGTCCAGGGCGCCTCCTCGCTGCGGATCATGTCGCGCGAGATCCTGCCGAACGTCGCCTCGACGCTGATCGTCTTCCTGCCGCTGATGGTCGCCAACGCGATCCTGCTGGAGGCGGCGCTGTCGTATCTCGGCGCCGGCATCCAGCCGCCGAACCCGTCGTGGGGGACGATGATCTCCGACGGCATCCGGCTGATCCCGAGCGCGATCCACCTGACCTTCGTGCCGGGCGCGATGCTCGTGCTCGCGGTCCTCGGCATCAACGTCTTCGGCGACGGCGTCCGCGACGCGCTCGACCCGCGCGCGAGAGTGCGGATCAAGGCCGCCGCAGAGGACAGAATCGGAGAAGACACCATGGAAGTGGCGGTGCGTCACTGATGACCCGCTTCGTCATCCGCCGGCTCATATCGATGGTGCTGGTGCTGTTCGCGATCTCCGTCATGACGTTCCTGATCTTCCAGGCGATCCCCAACGGCGACCCGGCCGTGCGCATGGCCGGCCGCCTCGCCACCCCGGAGCAGATCGCCCAGATCCGCCAGTCGTGGGGCTTCGACGACCCGATCTGGCAGCAGTACCTGACGACGATGGGGAAGATCTTCTCGGGCGACGTCGTCTCCTACACCCAGCAGCTGAACGTGCTGGACCAGATCAAGCAGGCGCTGCCGGCGACGCTGTCGCTGTCGATCGGCGCCGGGCTGATCTGGCTGTTCTTCGGCGTGCTGTTCGGCCTCATCAGCGCGATCAAGGCCGGCGCCTTCACCGACCGCGCGCTGACCGTGCTGGCGCTGGTCGGCGTCTCGACGCCGGTCTTCCTGCTCGGCGCGGTGGCGCTCTACTTCCTCGCGTTCAAGCTGACGATCTTCCCCAACGGCGGCTACGTGCCGCTGACCGAGGACCCCGTCGACTGGCTGTACCACCTGATCCTGCCGTGGTGCGTCCTGTCGGTCCTGTTCATCGGCGTCTACTCGCGCGTGCTGCGCTCCAACGTGCTCGACACGATGAGCGAGGACTACGTCCGCACCGCCCGCGCGAAGGGGATCAGCGAGAAGCGGGTGATGGTCCGCCACGTGCTGCGCAACTCGATGATCCCGATCATCTCGCTGTGGAGCCTCGACTTCGCGGCGGTGATCGGCGGCGGCGCGATCCTGACCGAGTCGGTCTTCAACCTCCAGGGCGTGGGCCAGTACGCTGCCGACGCGATCCAGCAGCTCGACGTGCCGCCGGTGCTCGTCGTCGTCATGCTGGGCGCCTTCGCCGTGGTGATCCTGAGCGCACTGACCGACGTGATCTTCGCCTTCCTCGACCCACGCATCCGACTGACGGGCTGACCTGAATGAACGACGCAGAGAGACTGCTCGTCGTCGACGACCTGAGAGTCGCCTTCCGCACCGAGGAGGGCGTCGTGCAGGCGGTCGACGGCGTCTCCTTCCACGTCGACCGCGGCGAGGTGCTCGCGATCGTCGGCGAGTCCGGCTCCGGCAAGACCGTGACCGGCATGTCGCTGATGGGCCTCAACCGCTCGCCCAACGCGAGCTTCAGAGGCAGCGCGAAGCTGAAGGGGAGCGAGCTGCTGAACGCCTCCGACGGCGAGCTGCGCAGAGTCCGCGGCGGGGAGATCGCGATGATCTTCCAGGACCCGATGACGGCGCTCAACCCGGTGCAGCGGATCGGCGACCAGATCGTCGAGCAGATCCGCGCGCACGAGCAGCTCAGCAAGGCGCAGGCGCTCGACCGCGCCGTCGAGCTGATGGAGCGCGTCGGCGTGCCGCGCGCCGCCGAGCGGCTGCGCTCCTACCCGCACGAGTTCTCGGGCGGCATGCGCCAGCGCGTGATGATCGCGATGGCGCTCTCCTGCTCGCCGGAGCTGCTGATCGCCGACGAGCCGACGACCGCGCTGGACGTGACGATCCAGGCGCAGATCCTGAGAGAGCTCGACCAGCTGCGGCGCGAGACGCAGGCCGGCGTGATCCTCGTGACCCACGACCTCGGCGTCGTCGCCGAGATCGCCGACCGCGTCGCCGTCATGTACGGCGGCCGGATCGTCGAGCAGGGCACGCTCGACGAGCTGTTCTACGACCCGCAGCACCCGTACACGTGGGGCCTGCTCGGCTCGATCACGCGGCTGGACCGCGACAAGCCCGGCCGCCTCCCGGCGATCGCCGGCCTGCCGCCGTCGCTGCTGGCGCCGCCGCGCGGCTGCCACTTCCGCCCGCGCTGCCCGCACGAGTTCGACAAGTGCGTCGAGCGGCCCGAGCTGGAGGTGCGCGACCCCGCGCAGCCCGACCACTGCGACCGCTGCTGGCTGCCGCTGGAGGAGAAGCGCAGACTGCGCGTCGTCGACGGCGACATCGGGCTGGGCGCCAAGGAAGGGACGGTGGTGGCATGAACGCCGAGACGACGCCGCAGCCGGCCGCGCCGGCGCCGCCGCCGAGCGGCAGAGCCCGCCTGCTCGAGGTCGACCACCTGCAGCTGTACTTCCCGATCAAGCGCGGCGTGATCGTCGACCGCACGGTCGGCCACGTCCACGCCGTCGACGACGTCTCGCTGACGCTCGACGAGGGCGAGACGCTCGGGATCGTCGGCGAGTCGGGCTGCGGCAAGACGACGCTGTCGCGCTCGATCGTGCGTCTGGTCGAGCCGACCGGCGGCGCGATCCGCTTCCGTGGCAGAGACATCACGAGAGCCGGCCGGCGCGAGCTGACGCCGGTGCGGCGCGAGCTGCAGATGGTCTTCCAGGACCCGCAGGCGTCGCTCAACCCGCGCAAGCGGGTCGGCCAGATCGTCGGCGCGCCGCTGGTGCTGCACGGCGAGAAGGGGTCGGCGGTCGACAGACGCGTGCGCGAGCTGCTCGGCCGCGTCGGCCTCAACCCCGAGCACGTCAACCGCTTCCCGCACGAGTTCTCCGGCGGGCAGCGGCAGCGGATAGGGATCGCGCGGGCGCTGGCGGTCGAGCCGAAGCTGATCATGCTCGACGAGCCGGTCTCGGCGCTCGACGTCTCGATCCAGGCGCAGGTGATCAACCTGCTCGACGACCTGCAGGACGACTTCGGCC
>JAEXXR010000221.1 GCA_023405705.1 Actinomycetes bacterium | reverse complement strand
GGCGAGCGCGGCGTTCTCGGAGTCGCCGCCGACGTAGACCGGCACGCGGCCGGCCGGGGTCACCCAGTGCTGAGAGCCGGAGTCCCAATAGGACAGGGCGCGGCGCGGGATCGTCAGCGTCAGCCGCTGCCGCTCCCCTGGCGCCAGGGTCACGCGCGTGAACGCGGCGAGCTGGCGCGGCGGCGTCGCGACGGTGCGCGTCGCGAGGCGGCCGACGTACGCCTGCACGACCTCGGCGCCAGGACGCGCGCCGGTGTTGCGGAGCGTGAACGTCACGGGGACGTCGCCCTGCGGCGCTCTTCTCGGGCCGCTTCTCACACGCAGTCTGCGGTACGTGAACTCCGTGTAGGAGAGGCCGTGGCCGAACGGGTACTGCGTCGGCAGGCCGCGCTGCTGGAAGCCGCGGTAGCCGACGAAGACGCTCTCGCTGAACTGCGCGAGGAGGTCGACGCCGGGGAACTGCTCGGGCGTCGAGGTCGGCGTCTGCTGCTCGTCGACCGGAACGGTCACCGGCAGCCGGCCGGAGGGGTTGACGTCGCCGAACAGCACGTCGGCGATCGCGTTGCCCTGCTCCTGACCGGGGTACCACGCCTGCACGATCGCGCGCACGTCGCCCTCCCACGTGGAGGTCTTGGTGGGCGCTCCGGTCTCGATCACGACCACCGTGCGCGGGTTCGCGCGCGACACGGCGCGGATCAGCTGGTCCTGCTCCTTCGGGAGGTCGAGCGACGGACGATCGCCCGGGCCCTCGCTCTCGTAGTCGCGCACGACCACGACGGCCGCGTCGGCGGCGCGCGCGTCGGAGACGGCGTCGCGCATCGCGGGCGTCAGCACGTTCTCCGGGTGCTCCCAGAAGAAGCGCAGCTGCCCGCCCTGGTATCTGTTCGGCGCCACGGCCGAATACTCGATTCTGACCGTGTGCGGCTGGCCCTCGGTCAACCTGACCGTTCTGCCGACGGACGACAGCTCGCCGGAGTGCTCGACGAAGACGTCGCCGTCGATCCACAGCGTCGCGTCGCCGCGCGCCGTCAGCCCGAGCGTGTAGTCGGCCGTCGCCGGGGCGATCAGCTCACCGCTCCAGCGCACCGACAGGTCGCCGGTGAGCCCGAAGTCGCCGCGCGAGGTCGGGACCTTCGGAGAGGCGGTGTTGAACCCGGGGAAGTTGTAGAACCCGAAGTTGATGTTGGCGTGCGGGTCGACCTGCGTTCTGTGCGGCGTCCCGGAGAAGTCGGCGTCGCTCCAGTACGTCGCCTGCAGGCCGCGGTCGGCGGGCGCTCCACCGGTCGGGCGCAGCACCGTCGACGGCACGGGCGCCGGACCGGGCAGCAGGTCCCCCTCGGAGATGCCGTCGGTGCCGGCGGCGTAGGTGACGTTCGCGCCGGTCTGGGCCGCGCGCGCCGTGATGCCCTCCAGCGGGCTGACCGTGTAGGTCGGTCTCACGACGGAGGAGCCGCCGCCCTGCGCGGAGGCGTTGTCGGCGTCAGGGCCGATCACGGCGATCCGCTGGCCCGCGCCGGGCGCCAACGGCAGCGCGCCGCGGTCGTTCTTCATCAGCACCATCGCCTGCGCGGCGATCGACCGCGCGACGGCGCCGTTCTCTCTCTCGGGCAGCGGCTGCACCGACGGCGGGCTGTCGAGCAGCCCGAGGCCGGCCATCGGACGCAGGATGCGGCGCGCCATGTCGTCGAGCCGGCCCTGGGAGACCTCGCCGGCCGCGACGGCGGCGAGCAGTCTGTCGCCGAAGTTGGCCGATCCGGGGCCCTGGTCGCCGGGCTGCTCCTGATCGAGGCCGGCGTTGGCCGCTCTCGCCGTGCTGGGCGTCGCGTTGTAGTCGCTCATGACGAAGCCGCGGAAGCCGTACTCGCCCTTCAGCAGCGAGTTCATCAGCGGGTTCTCGCAGGCGAAGACCTCGTTGATGCGGTTGAAGGCGCACATCCCGGCGCCGGGATGCGACTCCTGGACGGCCTGCTCGAACGGTCTGCCGTAGATCTCGTGGAGCGTGCGGTCGTCGACCTGCGCGGAGACTCTGAAGCGGTCGGTCTCCTGGTTGTAGGCGACGAAGTGCTTGACGGTCGCGATCAGCGGCCGTCTCTGGACGGCGTTCACGTAGGCGGAGCCGAGCGTCCCGTTCAGCAGCGGGTCCTCGCCGAAGCCCTCGAAGGCGCGCCCCCAGCGAGCGTCGCGGGCGACGTCGACGCTCGGTGCGAGCAGCACGTTGTGGTCGGTGTCGAACGCCTCTCTGCCGAGCAGGTCGCCGTACTGCGCCGCCAGCTCGGTCGAGAAGGTCGCGCCGAGCGCGCTGGCCGACGGCATCTCGGTCGAGCGCTGGCCGTTGACGGCGGGGTTCGCGATGCGGACGCCGACGGGGCCGTCGGCCATTCTCATCGCCGGGATCCCGAGGCGCGGGACCCCGTTGTCGTAGAAGCCGTAGAGGTTGTTGATCCTGCCGGTCGCGAGATCGGCCTTCTCGGCGTTGGTCATCTGGCCGAGCAGCGTCTCGACGCGCTGGTCGACCGCCGGGTCGTCGTCCCACGCGGCGGTGGCGGCGGCGGTGCCTGCCGCAGCGGGTGCGACGAC
>JAEXXR010000196.1 GCA_023405705.1 Actinomycetes bacterium | reverse complement strand
GCGCCGGCGGGCCGGAACGCGCCGCGGCCGCTCAGGCGAAGCGACGCAGCGCCAGGCGCGCGATCGCGACGTAGACGGCCGTCAGCGCGGCGAGGTGGGCCAGCGGCGTCGCGAAGCTGCCGGGCGCGTCGTTGAGCGCGACGTCGAGCGCCTGCACGGTCGCCTTGAACGGGAAGACGGCGCAGACGACCGCTATGGCGTCGCCGAGCCAGCCGGCGACCGCGCCCGACGGCACGAGCGCGAGGAAGGCGATCGGCAGCGACAGCAGGAAGGCGAGCAGGGAGGCGGCGCGGACCTCCTTCGTCAGCCCGCCGATCGCGACGCCCAGCGCGGCGAACGCCGTCGAGCCGAACGCCAGCGCCGCCAGCCACAGCGGCAGGCGGGCGAAGTCGAGCTCGACGAAGAAGAGGCCGAGCACGAACAGCAGCGCCAGCGCGACGAGCAGCGAGCAGAGCGCCGCCAGGCCGACCTTCTCGGCCAGCAGCCCGAGCTTGGAGACGAGTCCGCGCACGAGCCGCGAGAAGGCGTGCTCCTCCCGCTCCAGCGCCAGCAGGCCGGCGGCGAGCAGGACCGTCAGGAACAGCAGCGACACCGCGGCGGCGACCGCGATCGCATAGGCGTCGAGCGGCGTCCGTCTGCCGCCGATCACCGTCTGTCTGACGTCGATCGGCTCGCCGACCGAGCGCAGCACCTCGGTCGAGACGCCGAGGTTCTGGATCGCCAGCGTCGCGAAGCGGTTGACCTGCTCGAGCGCGGCGCGCGACGGCTCGTCGCTCGGCATCGTCGCCATCACGCTCTCGAGGATCCGGCTGGAGTTGCGCAGCCCGAGGATCGGGACGTCGCGACCGAGGATCGTGATCTCCCCGCCGTCGAGCAGCATGTCGATGTATCTGAGCGTGACCTGCTCGTACTTCTTCGACAGCGCAGCGTTCGCGTCGGCGAGTCTCGCCTTGATCGTCGACTCGACGAAGCGCTGCTTGACCGGGTCCTCGCCGTTGTAGACGACCTCGATCGTCGGCTGCTGGCGGCCGGTCGCGAGCCGCTCGGCGATGTCGGGCGGCAGGATCACGGCCGCCAGCACCTTGCCCTCCTCGACCAGCTGCAGCGCCTGCTCGCGCGAGTCGGCGTCGACCACGTCGACCGACTCGGTCAGCCGCGGCAGGTACTCGTCGGCGTTGACGGCCGAGCCGCCGACGTCGAAGGTCCGCTCCTGTCTGGGGACCTCGTTGTAGAGCGCTATCGAGGGGTTGCCCGGGCCGCGCGACATCGCCGCGCCGATCAGCAGCGCGATCAGGATCGGGTAGACGATCAGCAGCGCGACCAGCAGCGGCGAGCGGCGCAGGATCTGGAGGTCTTTCAGCAGCAGCCAGCGCATCGCAGCCCGTCAGTGCCCGCGCTCGTGGAGGAAGCGCACGAACGACGCCTCGAAGTCGCGCGGGCCGGCCGCCGTCGCGTCCCCGCCGACGGTCGCCTCCAGCGCGCCCGGGGTGCCGGTGAACAGCAGCTCGCCGTCGGCGAGCACGAGCACGCGGCCGGCGTAGCGCTCGGCCTCCTGCACGTTGTGGGTCGAGTAGACGACGGTCGTGCCGCCGGCGGCGAGCGCCGAGATGAACTCCCACAGCCGCTCGCGCTGGCGCGGGTCCAGCGAGGAGGAGGGCTCGTCGAGCAGCAGCACCGGCGGCGCGGCGAGCAGCCCGACGGCGATGTTGACACGCTGCTGGTTGCCGCCCGAGAGCCGCCCGACCTCGTCGCCGGCGCGGTCGGCGAGGTCGGTCTGCTCCAGCATCTGCGCGACCGCGGCGTCCGGGTCGGGGACGCGCTCCAGGCGCGCGAACAGGCGCAGGTTCTCGGCGACCGACAGCTTCGAGTAGACGGCCGGCTGCTGCGGCACCCAGCCGATCTCGCGCGGCGGCCGCGAGACGGAGCCCTCGTCGGGTCTCTGGATCCCGGCGAGGATCGACAGCATCGTCGTCTTGCCGGCGCCGTTGGGCCCGATCAGCGCGACCAGCTCGCCGACGGCGGCGTCGAAGCTGACGCCGCGCAGCGCGACGCGATCGCCGTAGCGCTTCGTCAGGCCGCTGACCGCGAGCGCCTGCTGCGCGTCGCGACCGGGACGGTCTCCGGCGGCGCCTCCCCCGCCCGGGGAGCTCGCGGTCGCGTCTCGGGCGCCCGATGACATTCGCGCAAGGCTATCCGGGGCACGCCGTGAGGTGTTGCAGGTCGCCATACTCGCCGGCATGAACATCCTCTTCGTCGGCGACGTGGTCGGCAGCGCGGGCCGGCGCCTGCTGCTGCGGCTGCTGCCCGAGCTGCGCGAGCGGCACGACGCGACCTTCGTCGTCGTCAACGGCGAGAACGTCGCCGGCGGCGCCGGCATCACCCCGAAGCTCGCCGACGAGCTGTTCGCCCACGGCGTCGACGTGATCACGCTCGGCAACCACACCTACCGCCAGCGCTCGATTTACCCATATCTGGATCGTGAGGAGGCGATCCTGCGCCCGGCCAACTACCTCAAGAGCCAGCCGGGACACGGCAGCTGCGTCGTCGAGCGCGCCGGGGTGCGGCTCGGCGTCGTCAACCTCTCCGGCAACCTCTACCTGAGAGCCGGCCGCTCGGCCTTCGCGGAGGCCGACGCCTCCCTCCACGGCCTGCGCGGCAGGGTCGACCACCTGTTGGTCGACATGCACGCGGAGGCGACGAGCGAGAAGGTCGCGATGGGCTGGCACCTCGACGGCCGCGTCACCGCGGTCGTCGGGACCCACACGCACGTCCCCACCGCCGACGCGCGCGTGCTGCCCGGCGGGACCGCCTACATCACCGACGTCGGCATGACCGGCGCGCGCGGCGGCGTGATCGGCGTCAAGCGCGAGCTGGCGATCGAGGGGCTGGTGACGCAGATGCCGGTCCGCTTCGAGCCCTCCGAGGACGACCCGTGGCTCAACGCGGTCGTGATCCGCGCCAGCTCACCGCTCAGCGCCGACGGGATCGAGCAGCTGCTCGTCCCCGCCCCCGCCGGCTTCCGCTGAGCCGCCGGCGGCGGCCGCGCCCGCCGGCGCGGCGGGCTCGTCGCGCACGACCGGCTCGCCGTAGCGGCCCAGCAGCGCGACGAGCACGAACGGCAGGAACCAGACGACGTACAGGTAGAACCAGTACGTCAGGCTGAGCTGGAGCGCGATCGTCACCGCCGCGCCGAGCGCGGCGGTCTGCAGCAGCGTCCGCTGCCGCGGCACGAACGCCAGCGCGACGGCGAACAGCACGGCCGACAGCTGGACGGCGGTCTGGAGCGTGTCGAGCGCGGCGCCGTCCCACAGGCCCCAGATCGAGAAGGGCGAGCTGCGGTCGCGCTGGAAGCCGAGCGTGTGGTCCCAGAAGGTGCTCCAGTTGCCCTCGCCGATCACGGGCAGCAGCGCGAGCGCGCCGACCAGCAGGAAGGCCGCCGCGTAGGCGAGAAAGGCGCGCACGCCGCGGCGTGCCGTCGCGGCGCCGCGCGGGATCGCGTCGACCGGGGTCCGCGCCAGCAGCGGCGCGAGCCCCAGCGGCGCGAACTTCGTCAACCCGGCGAGCACGGCGACCGCCCCGCGCGCGGCCGGCCTGTGCGCGACCAGCAGCGTGCAGACGACGAGGAAGGCGACGAGCGCGTCGTTGCCGTTCGTCGCCGAGACGTACAGCGTGAAGGGGAAGGCGGCCCACGCGTACGCGAGCACGATCCCCAGCGACGGGCCGCGGATCCGCCGGCCGAGCAGGAACAGCGCGCCGATCGTCAGCAGGTCGAAGAAGACGGCGGCGGCGTGGGCGGCCGGCAGGTCGTCCCATCTGCCGCTCCAGCCGAAGATCCGCTCGAACGGGATGTAGGCGACGTAGTTGACCGGACCGTAGGTGTCGCCGTGGGCGTTGTCGGCCGGCCAGCCGCCGTAGAGCGGCTCGCCCTCCATCAGCTTGTTGGCGCCGATCACGCCGGAGTAGCCGACGTCGATCACGTTCGAGTTGGTGACGTTCAGCCCGACGCGGAAGCCGACGAGGAAGACGAGCGCGACCGCCAGCCAGGAGACCGGCACGAGCAGGCGCAGCGGCTCCGGTCTGCGCAGCTCCCCGCGGCGTGCGACCAGCAGCATCCGCAGCAGCAGGTAGAGCAGCGGCGGGTAGATCAGCGGCGTCGAGAGCCCGATCCGCGCCTCGTTGAAGAAGGCGAGCGAGATCGAGAACGACAGCAGCACCAGCAGGTCGAGGTGGAGCCACGACGGCCGCCGCCGCCACGGCAGGAACGGCGCGACGAACAGCACGCACAGCGGGAGCCAGACATACCAGGCGTTGACGCGGCGGCCGAAGGCGCCGTCGTAGCCGCGCGCCATCGTCCACGGCACCTGGTAGCCGGTCCACGCCTCGCGCACGCCGCCGGTGAGGTCGTCGATCAGCACCTGGCCGATCTCGCGGCGGCCTCTGGAGAAGTAGCTGACCTGCCACTGGACCGCGCCCTTCGTGTACGCGGTCGGATAGGCGCCGGGATGGTCGGCGACGGCCGCTCTGATCTTCGGGAGCGCGTCGGCGATCGCGATCACCTGTCTGGCCGTGAGGCGGCGGCCGGGCGGCGGGATCGACGGGCTCGGCGGCACCGAGAGCGCGTTCGGGTCGCCCGCCGTCGTCGTCGGCGGGGTCGTCGCGGCGGCGGCTCCCCCGGCGGAGCCGCCGAG
>JAEXXR010000187.1 GCA_023405705.1 Actinomycetes bacterium | reverse complement strand
GTCCGGGCGGTCCCGGCGGCGGGCGTGGGCCCGGCGGCGGTGGCGGCGGCGGGCGTGGGCCTGCCGGCGGCGCCGCAGGTGGCAATCGCGGTCCCGGAGGTCAGGGCTGATGCTCTCTCCCAAGCGTGTGAAGTTCCGCAAGCAGCACCGCGGCCGTCGCCGCGGTCTCTCGCGGGGCCAGGTCAGAGTCCAGTTCGGCGAGTACGGCCTCAAGGCGCTCGAAGAGGGCTGGCTGACCAACCGTCAGATCGAGGCCGCTCGTATCGCCATGACGCGCAAGATCAAGCGTGGCGGCAAGGTCTGGATCAACGTCTACCCGGACAAGCCCTACACGAAGAAGCCGGCCGAGACCCGCATGGGCTCCGGCAAGGGCTCTCCGGAGGGCTGGGTCGCCGTCGTGAAGCCGGGCCGCGTGATGTTCGAGCTCGCCGGTGTGCCGGAGGAGCTCGCTCGCGAGGCGATGCGGCTCGCCGGCCACAAGCTCCCGGTGAAGACGAGATTCGTCATGCGAGAGGACAGCTGACATGACCAACGCGATCGAACTGCGCGATCTGGACGACAGCGCCCTCGCCGAGCACCTTCAGACGGCGCGGCGCGACCTGTTCGGCCTGCGCTTCCAGCACGCCACGGGCGAGCTGGAGAACACCGCCCGCCTGCGCCTCGCCAAGCGCGAGGTCGCGCGGACGCTCACGGTCATCCGTGAGCGCGGACTTGACGCTGACAACAAGGAACTGGGCTAGCAATGGCCGACGAAGAGCAGAACGAGAACGTCGAGGAGACCACCCCGGCGCCCGAGGCCGAGGCGGCCGAGGACACCGCTGCCGCGCCCGAGGCGCCGGCGGGTGAGCCCGTGCCGCAGCTTGCGCCCAAGGAGCGTCGTCAGCAGGCGCGTGCGAAGAAGGCCGCCAAGGCCGGCTCGCGCCCGCAGCAGAGCGTCGAGGAGCGCCAGGCCGAGCGTGCTGCCAAGCGCGCGAAGAACGCCGCCAGACGCCGCAACCTCCGCGCCAAGGCGCGTGAGGCGGCGAAGGCCGGTCCGAGAGGCGAGCCGACGCCGCCGCGTGAGCACGGCGAGGGCCGTCAGAAGACGCGCCAGGGCATCGTCACCTCCGACAAGGCAGACAAGACCATCACGGTGCGCATCGACACCGCTCGTCGGCATCGCCGCTACGAGAAGATCGTCCGCAGCTCGACGACCTTCCACGCGCACGACGAGAAGAACGACGCGCACATCGGTGACACGGTCATCATCCGCGAGTCCCGCCCGCTGTCGCGTCTGAAGCGCTGGCGCCTCGTCGAGGTTGTGGAGCGTGCCAAGTGATTCAGAACGAGACCCGTCTCAAGGTCGCTGACAACACCGGCGCCCGCGAGATCCTCTGCATCCGCGTCCGTGGCGGCTCGAGACGCCGCTACGCCGGCGTCGGCGACACGATCGTCGCGACCGTCAAGCAGGCCAGCCCGCAGGGCTCGGTCAAGAAGGGCGAGGTCGTCACGGCGGTCGTCGTGCGCACGAAGAAGACGTACGGCCGTGAGGACGGCACGTACATCGGCTTCGACGAGAACGCTGCCGTGATCATCGACGCGCAGAACAACCCGCGCGGCACGCGCATCTTCGGGCCGGTGGCCCGCGAGCTGCGTGAGCGCAACTTCATGAAGATCGTCTCGCTGGCTCCGGAGGTGCTCTGATGCCCGCCCGGATCCGTAGAGACGACAAGGTCATCGTCATCAGCGGCAAGGACAAGGGGAAGACGGGCACTGTGCTGCGCGTCGACCCGTCCGCGGACCGCGTGTACGTCGAGGGCCTGAACATCGTCAAGCGGCATCAGCGTCCGACCCCGGGTCGTCCCGACTCGGTCGCCGGCGTGATCGAGAGAGAGGGCCCGATCCACCTCTCGAACGTGATGCTGCTCGACCCCAAGGACGGGAAGCCGACGCGCGTCGGCATCGAGATCCACGACGGGAGACGGTTCCGCGTCGCCCGTCGCTCCGGAACCCGCATCGACTGAGCCTATGCCCGCACGACTCAAAGAACGCTACAACTCCGAGATCCGCCCGCAGCTGATCGAGAGATTCGGATACTCGTCGCCGATGCAGGCGCCGAAGATCACGAAGATCACGCTCAACATGGGCGTGGGCGAGGCCAAGCAGGACTCCAAGCAGTTCGAGCAGGCCCAGGAGCAGCTCGCCGCGATCGCCGGCCAGAAGCCGAACGTCCGCCGCGCGCGCAAGTCGATCGCAGCCTTCAAGCTGCGTGAGGGGATGCCGGTCGGGCTCAGCGTCACGCTGCGCGACGACCGCGCCTACGAGTTCCTCGACCGCCTGCTGTCGGTCGCGATCCCGCGTATCCGCGACTTCCGCGGACTCAACCCGAGATCGTTCGACGGCCGCGGCAACTACTCGATGGGCGTCCGCGAGCAGATCATCTTCCCCGAGATCGATTACGACAAGGTCGATCAGGTCCGCGGTCTGGACATCACGTTCACGACCACCGCGGAAACCGACGACGAAGCCTTCGCGCTGCTGAGTTTCTTCGGCATGCCGTTCGCGAAGGACGGGCGCCCTGGCGGGGCGGCCGTGACCACAGGGAGCTAGGACCTTCATGGCGAAGACCTCTCAGCGCGTCCGCCAGCAGCGGACTCCTAAGTACAGAACCCGCGCGTACACGCGTTGCCGCCGCTGCGGCCGCCCGCGCGCCGTCTATCGCAAGTTCGGCATGTGCCGTATCTGCCTGCGCGAGCTGGCTCACAACGGCTACATCCCCGGCATGACGAAGAGCTCCTGGTAAGGGTGGCTGTCGAATGTCGATGACAGACCCCATCGCCGACTTCCTCACTCGTGTGCGCAACGGCGCGCGGGCTTCGCACGACACCGTGTCGATCCCGTCGTCGAAGCTCAAGCGCGAGCTGGCCCGCATCCTCAAGGAGCAGGGCTACATCGAGGGCTACGACCTGGTCGCCGCCGGCGTCGAAGGTCCCGGCGAGCTGATCAAGATCAAGCTGAAGTACACGGGCAACCGCCGCCCGGTCATCCAGGGCATCCAGCGGGTGTCGCGCCCCGGCCAGCGCACGTACGTCGGCCATGGCGAGATCCCGAAGATCCAGGGTGGCCTCGGCACGGCGATCATCT
Source organism: Actinomycetes bacterium (assembly GCA_023405705.1). Next base: position 1,899 of record JAEXXR010000187.1, on the reverse strand, counting down.
CGACGTCCAAGGGCGTCATGACCGGTCACGAGGCGCGCCGCGAGGGCGTCGGTGGCGAGGTCGTGGCGAAGGTGTGGTGAGGCTGGCATGAGTCGTATCGGCCGCAAGCCCATCACCGTCCCCGCCGGCGTCACCGTCTCGATCGAGCCGGAGCGCGTGACCGTCAACGGCCCGAAGGGCGAGCTCTTCGAGCGCGTCCCGCGGGACATCAGAATCGAGCAGGTCGGCGACGAGCTGCTCGTCAGCCGCCCGACCAACCGCGGCGAGCACCGTGCGCTGCACGGCCTCACCCGTTCGCTCGTCGCGAACATGGTCGAGGGCGTCACGAACGGCTTCGAGAAGAGACTCGAGATCCAGGGCGTCGGCTATCGCGCCCAGCTCAAGGGCAGAGACCTCGAGCTCGCCCTCGGCTACTCGCATCCGGTGCCGATCAAGGCGCCCGACGGCATCGAGTTCGAGGTTCCGGTCCCGACCAGAATCACGGTCAGAGGGATCTCGAAGCAGCTCGTCGGCGAGGTCGCCGCGAACATCCGCAAGCAGCGGAAGCCGGAGCCCTACAAGGGCAAGGGCATCCGTTACGAGGGCGAGTACGTCGCCCGGAAGGTCGGTAAGCGCGCATGACCGTTCTCCACAAGCCCGCGAAGCGCCTCAAGCGCCGCCGTCGCGTCCGCGCGAAGGTCGCCGGCACGGCAGAGCGTCCGCGCATCTCGGTGTTCCGTTCCAACAAGGGCATCAGCGCCCAGCTCATCGACGACGATCGCGGTGTCACGCTCGCGGCCGTCAACTGGACCGAGGCGGGCGTTCGCGACCTGCGCTCGACCGAGCAGGCCAAGCGCGTCGGCGAGCTGCTCGCCGAGCGCGCGAAGGCCGCCGGAGTCGAGACCGCGGTGTTCGACCGCGGCGGCTACCAGTACCACGGCCGCGTGAAGGCACTTGCCGAGGGCGCCCGGGAGGGCGGCCTCGCCTTCTAAGTGGCGCCCGACCCGTCTCACCAGCTACCTTAGGACCCCATGGCCATCGACCGTTCCGTATCAGCTTCCGGACTCGACCTGCAGGAGCGGGTCGTCGAGATCAACCGTGTCGCGAAGGTCGTCAAGGGCGGCCGTCGCTTCTCCTTCACCGCCCTCGTGGTGGTGGGTGACGAGCGGGAGATCGTCGGCGTCGGCTACGGCAAGGCGAACGAGGTCCCGGTCGCGATTCAGAAGGGCGTCGAGCGCGCCAAGAAGAATCTCATCCGGGTGCCGAAGCACGGCTCGACCATCACGCATCCGACCCTGGGCATCTTCGGCTCGGGTCGCGTGCTGCTGAAGCCCGCCTCGCCCGGTACCGGCGTCATCGCCGGCGGCGGCGTCCGCGCGGTGCTCGAGCTCGCCGGAATCCACGACATCCTGTCGAAGAGCCTCGGCACGCAGAACCCGATCAACCTCGTGAAGGCGACGATGGCCGGCCTCGAGTCGCTCCGTCGCCCCGAGGAGGTCGCGGAGCTCCGCGGCCTGTCCGTCAACGCCGTGCTCGGGCTCAACCCGGGCGGCGACGGCGCCGAGGACCTGACCGAGGGCGACGCGGACGAGTCCGCCGTCGCCGCCAGCGCTGAGGCCTAGTTTCAAATGAGCACGCTCAAGATCACGCAGATCAAGTCGAGAAACGGCTCCAACCAGAGACAGCTCGACACGCTCCGCTCGATCGGCCTTCGCAAGATCGGCCAGACGGTGGAGCAGCCGGACTCCCCGCAGATGCGCGGGATGGTCCACGCCGTCCGTCATCTCGTAAAGGTCGAGGAATCCTGATGAGCCCCGTGAAGGACGAGACCGAGCGCGAGGAGCGCATCGGCCTCCACAACCTGAGACCCGCTCCGGGTCACCGCAAGCCGCGCAAGCGCGTCGGCCGCGGCGAGGGCTC
>JAEXXR010000169.1 GCA_023405705.1 Actinomycetes bacterium | reverse complement strand
GCGACGACCCGCTCCCGGTCGGCGCCGGCGGCGGTGGCGGCACGAGCTACTGCGCGCCCGCCCCGGCCGTGACCGAATGCGGCGGGACCGCGCTCGCGCCCAACCCGAACCTGTGGCTGCGGATCGCCGAGGTCACGACGACGACCGACCTGACGACCGACCCGGCCGTCCCGACGCCGGGCGCCGCCGTCACCTACAGAGCGGTCGTCGCGCCCGCGCCCTCCTGGGGCAGCGTGACGTTCGAGGGCGCCGGCGGTCCGATCGCCGGCTGCGAGGCCGTCGCGCTCGTCGCCGGGGTCGCGACCTGCGACACGACCGCGCCGACGACCACCTCGACGATCTCCGCGACCTACAGGGACGGCGGCAGCTCGGGCGACGACACGCTGCTCTACAGACAGTCGTTCGACCTCGTGAGCGTCACCGGGACGCCGAGAGCGACCACGACGACGCCGTGGGCGCCGGACCGGGTGTCGTTCCGCCAGACGAGCCAGGACTACGAGGTCTCCGTCTCGCCCTCGCCCAGCGGCGGCACCGTCGCCTTCAGACTCGACGGCGTGCCGATCCCCGGCTGCGAGGCGCTCACGCTCGGCGTGGGCGGCTTCAGATGGTGCGAGGGCCCGGTGCCCGCGCCCGGCAGACACACGCTGACCGTCGAGTACAGCGGCAGCGCCAACTGGGCGGCGTCCAGCGACAGCGTCGAGTTCACCGTCACGCAGCCGGGCGTCTTGCTGTCGGCGACGGAGCTGGCCTTCGGCGACGTCAAGCCCGGCACAACCGCGGCGACGCAGCAGATCACGCTGACCAACAGCGGCGACGACGAGCTGTGGGTCGGCGAGGACACGAGCACGCCGCCCGGCTTCGGCCCGCGCGCCGCCGGTCCCGAGCTGGAGGGCGGCGTGGCGATCGCCGGCGCCGCCGCGGCCGACTACGCGCTCGTCGCCGACGACTGCACCGCAACCGTCGTCGACCCGGGCGAGAGCTGCACGGTCACCGTCTCCTTCACGCCCTCGCAGACCGGCGCGCGCGCCGCGGCGGTGCAGTTCGCCACCGACGCGCCCGGCAGCCCCCAGACGGTCGCGCTGAGCGGCACGGGCACGGTGGAGGTGCCGACCGAGCCGCTGCCGAGAGAGCAGCCGAGACCGGACCCGCAGCCGCAGCCCGGACAGAACCCGCAGCCGAGACCGGACTCCCAGCCCCAGCCGAGACAGGATCCGCAGCCGAGACCGCAGCCGGGCAGAGGCGCCACGATCGCGCCCGCCCTCAGAGGCCCCGCGGCCGTGAGCGGCGGCAGAGGCGGCAGCTTCGCCGTGAGCCTGCCGCTCGCCTGCCCGGCCGGCGCGCCGTGCACGACCTCCGGCACGCTCGTCGTGCAGGCGGGCGCGCCCAGAGGCAGAGCGAGCGCCGCGCAGCAGCGCGTCCTCGCCCGCTTCAGCGGTGTCCGCATCGGCAGCGGGCAGGTCCGTCAGCTGAGACTGCGCCTGCCGAGATCGTTCGTCCGCGCGGCGCAGCGCGCCGGCCTGCGGTCGGTCAGCGCGACGCTGACGATCACGACCCGCTTCGGCGGCGGCTCCGGCTCCGCGAGAGCGGTGACCGTCCGCGAGCGTGTGACGCTCAGCATCCCGCGCGCGAGACGGGCGCAGGACGGGCCCGCCCCGAGACAGGGCAGACGGCCGAGCTTCACCGGCTAGGAAGCAGCGGTCGGACTGCGACGGGCGTGCCGCGCGGCGGCAAGGCGGTCGCGCGGACGGCGAGCGCGACGGTCCGCCGCCAGCCGAGCGCGCGCGGTTTTGCGCAGGTGCCGGTGCCCTGGGGTGCCGGCACCGCGAGCGCGGCCGCTTGCCGGTCGGAGCACTCGTGCGTCAGGTCTCGTCGTCGTGGCGCGAGGGCCGCCGCAGCCAGGCGCGCACCTCGTCGGCGGCGAGCAGCGGCACGCCGTCGCTGCGGTAGCCGAGCACGGGCAGGCCCTCCTCGGCGATCGCTCTCATCACCCACGGGATGTCGGCGTCGAGCCAGACGGCGACGTCGAACGGATCCAGCACCGACGCGGTCGGCGGCTTGGGCGGACCGGCCATGTGGGAAAGCGTTGCACACGGTCTCCGGCGCGCGGGCAGGCAGGCGGCCACCTGCTATCACATAAAACCCGATCGTCTTTAGGGTTATTGACGTCGCCGATCGGGCAAGGCTCCGGCCGAACCGCACTGACATGCCGCCCGACGACGACATCGCACTCCGCACCCGCGACCTGCGCAAGGTCTTCCGCCGTGGGCGCGAGGAGGTGGTCGCGCTCGACGGCGTCGACCTGGAGATCCGCCGCGGGCAGGTCTTCGGCGTGCTCGGCACCAGCGGCGCCGGCAAGTCGACGCTGATCCGCTGCCTCAACGGGCTCGAGCGCGCGAGCGCCGGGACGGTCGAGGTCGACGGCGTCGACCTGACCGCGCTCGGCCGCGCCCAGCTGCGGGCGCAGCGGCGCAAGATCGGGATGGTCTTCCAGCACTTCAACCTGCTCAACTCGCGCACCGCCGCGCAGAACGTCGCGCTGCCGCTGGAGATCGTCGGCGTCGGGCGGCGCGAGCGCCGCGAGCGGGCGCTGCGGCTGCTCGACCTCGTCGGCCTCTCCGACCAGGCCGGCGCCCATCCCGCACAGCTCTCCGGCGGGCAGAAGCAGCGCGTCGGGATCGCCCGCGCGCTCGCCGCCGAGCCGACCGTCCTGCTCTCCGACGAGGCGACCTCCGCGCTCGACGACCAGACCGCCGACTCGGTGCTCGGGCTGCTGACCGACCTCAACCGGCGGCTCGGGCTGACGATCGTGCTAGTCACCCACCAGCTGTCGGTCGTGAAGCGGATGTGTGACGCGGCGCTGCTGCTGCGCGGCGGCAGCGTGCTCGACCAGGGGACGCTCGCCGACGCTGCCGCGCGGCCGACC
>JAEXXR010000362.1 GCA_023405705.1 Actinomycetes bacterium | reverse complement strand
GTCGTGCGCACGTCGTCGAGCCAGACGCGGAAGGCGGCGACGGCGCGCGCGACCAGCAGGCGCGTGCGCCAGTCGGGCGGGCCGGGGTCGTCGCGCCGTCTCAGCAGCTCGGCGGCGACGGCGCGCTCGCGGTCGGCGAGCTGCATCGTCGGCGAGGCGCGCACTGCGGTCGTCTCCCGCACGACGTGGAAGTAGCCCTCCAGCCGCTCCCAGCGCTCGAGCATCAGCTCCGCCTGCTCGCGCAGCCCGCGCTCCAGCACCTCGGCGTCGCCCATCTCCGCCGGCGCGCTCGCGATCGACGCCTGGAAGCGGTCGGCCAGCTCGCGCATCGGCTCCAGCAGCACGTCCTCCTTCGCGGGGAAGTAGCGGAAGAAGCTGCGCTGCGCGACGTCGGCCGCCGCGCAGATCTCCGCGACCGAGACGTTCGCGTAGCCGCGCTCGGCGAACAGCCTGATCGCGACGTCGGCGACGTGCGCCTTCGCCGCCGCTCGCTTGCGGTCCCGCAGCGACGGCGGCTGCTCGCCCGGATCGGCGGCGATGTTGTGAGGAGCGTCGGGCACGGTGACCATCGTGTCAGCTCGCGGCGTTCACGTTCGCGGATCGCGGGTACCGGGTCGGCCATGCTCGCCCGGGCCGGAGCGCGATGAGACTGCAGCCACGGCTGATCGACGTCGCCGTGCCGGCGCGGCCGGAGGGGGTCGTGCTGGCGCTGCACGGCGGCGCGAGCCGGCGCGAGAACATGATGGTCAGCACCGTCGGCCACCACGCGATGCTGCGCCACCACGCCGTCTTCGGCCGCCTCGCCGCCGACTTCGCCACCGAGACGCTGCTCGGCTCAGCGGGGTGACGCGCGCGATCCGGCCGGCGTCAGCGTCTTGCCGACGGCTCGAAGTCGAGTCCGAGCCGGTCCGCGACGGACGCGAGGCGCTTGTCACGAGTCCAGAGCGCGGCATCGGGCGTGAGGCGGCAGGCTGCGAGCAGTTGCGCGTCGACGTAGCCGATGCCGTGGCCGTGCAGCTCGTCGTCGGCGATCAGCCGCAGGACCTCCTCGTGCTCGGCGACGACCGCTCGTGGAAGGTAGCGAAGGAGCCCGAGCACCTCGTCGCGGTTGCGCATGTTGTCGAGCGCCAACTCGCCAGTGACGCACGGGTGGCCGAGCACCGCGCTGTTGCTCAGCAGGCGGGTGAGCGTTGCGTCGCCGGCACGGAGGTGATCGATCCAGATCGAGGTGTCGGCCAGTATCACTGCGACGCGGTCCGCCGCCGCGGGACCGGACGCAGTTCAGGTTCGCTCCCGCCGAGCCGGGCGAGCCGTCGTGCGCTCTCGCGCTCGATCAGCGCCCCGAGCGCCTCACGGACGAGCGCGGTCTTCTCAGTCGTGCCGGTGAGACGTTGCGCCTCTGCGAGCAGATCGTCGTCGAGTGCAATCGTGGTGCGCATCGGACCTCATTCATAGGCATCGAAATGCGCATCTGATGATGGCACATCTCATGCGCGCGCTTTGACGCGCTCGCGCGCTCTGACGGTTGCTCCGGAGATGGGCCCGGAACTCGGTGCTCAGCCGCGCGGGGTCAGCTCGGCCCAGATCGCGGCGTGGTCGCTCAGCTTCGCGTCGCGCCAGGCGTGCTCGTACTCGCAGGCGACCGGCCGCAGGCCGCGGACGATCAGGTGATCGAGGCGGTAGCCGGTCTTGCCGTGGGGGTAGAGCCAGCTGCGGTCGCGGCGGGCGTAGCCGTGGAGGTCGCGGAAGGCGTCGACCCAGCCGTGCTCCTGCAGGCCGGTGATCAGCGCCAGCTCGGCGGCGTCGTGGCGCTCGCCGTAGTCGGGCCGGATTCTGCCGCTGCGCGTGCGCGCGAAGGTCTGGACCTCGCCCTCGCGCGACTCGTAGCGGGGCGTGTTGAGGTCGCCGGCGAGGATCGCGGGGACCTCCGGCGGGCGCGCTGCCGGCCGGCAGCGTCGCGGCGGTGTGGACGTAGCCGAGCCGCTCCAGCTCCGCCTCCCACGCCGCGAGCGCGGTGGCGCGCACCTCCTGCAGCGCGACGACGTCGACCGGTCGCTGCGCCAGCGCGACCGCCTGCGCGGCGACCGATCTCACCCGCCCCGCCACGTTCCAGCTCAGGACCCGTCCCATCCTCCTCACGATCGCACCGCGGGGAGGAGGCGAAACGTGGGGAGAGGAGGCGTCGTGCGCGACGTTGGCGTCGGGCAACTTCTCGGAGCGGTTTCGGAGCCTGGCGGCGGGTACGTGCCTGGCCGCAGCCCGGCCGAGCCCTCCGCCGGGCGGTGACGCACAGGTTTTCCAACCCTCATCTCTCGGAAGGAGCAGTGATGACCGAGAGCCAGTCGTCCTCCGGCGCCCAGGGCGCCAAGGAGCAGGTGCAGGAGAAGGCGCAGGAGGCTGCGGGCGAGGCCCGCACGCGACTGCGCGATCAGGTCGACCAGCGCTCGACGCAGGCCGGCGACCAGATCGGCGCGACCGCGCAGGCGCTGCGGTCGACGGCCGACAGATTGAGAGAGGAAGGGCAGGATGCGCCGGCCAGAGCGGCGCAGCAGCTGGCGACCCAGGCCGAGAAGGCGGGCAGCTGGCTGCGCGACTCCGACGCCGACACGATCCTCGGCGACGTCGAGGAGTTCGCGCGCAGACAGCCGCTCGCGGTCGTCGGCATCGGGCTGTTCGCCGGCTTCGCCGCGTCGCGCTTCCTGAAGGCGTCGAGCCGCGACCGCTACGCGGGCCGCGGCAGCGCCCGGATCGCGCCGCCGCGCTCCGCTCTGGAGCAGCCGCGCTACGGCGGCGAGCCGTCGCAGTCGAGC
>JAEXXR010000095.1 GCA_023405705.1 Actinomycetes bacterium | reverse complement strand
GCGCCGGCGTGTGCAGCGGGGAGCGCTTGACGCCGAGGCGGATCCGGCCTCTCAGCGGCCACCAGCCGGCGTCGGCCTCGATGCAGAGCCGGATCGGACGCGGGGCGGCGGGCGATCCGGCGCCTCTGCCGCGCCGTCTGCCGCCGCTCGCACCGTCGCCGGCCGGCTCGGCCAGCGCCCGCTCGATCAGGTCGAGCTGCGCGACGTCGTCGACCATCAGCGAGATACCGGCGTCGTCGTCGCGCTCGGCGAGCCGGCGCAGCGCCACGCGGTCGGTCGTCGGATAGGCGACGAGGAGGTCGCGCAGGCCGTTGTCGGCCAGCCACAGCGCCTCCGGCAGCGTGAAGGCGAGCGTCCCCTGGAAGCCGCGGTCGGAGGCGAGCGTGCGCTCCAGCAGCGCCCGGCAGCGGATCGACTTGCTGGCGAGGCGGATGGGGCGGCCGCCGGCCCGGCGCAGCAGATCGCCGGCGTTGGCGTCGTACGCGTTCAAGTCGACGACCGCGAACGGCGCGTCGAGCTGCTCGGTCGCACGGTTGAGGCGGTCGAGTCGGGCGCCGTCCACGCGCCCAACCGTAGCGGGCATGCGCCCGGATCGGTTCATAAAGCGTTTTTGCAGGACATAACGTGGCACCCCGGCGGGCGGGCACTCCATAACCCGCCCATACGCGCGCGATCCGTCCAGCGAGCGGGGGTCGGCTCCATAACGGGTCGACATCGCTCCGTGGGCCTTGCTAGCCTGCTCGCGTCGTTCAAGAACCCAGCCGAATCTCCGTCGTCGCAACCGTCGGGGAGCGGGGGAACCAAAGAGTCCGGCAGGACTCCGGGGCGAATCGTCGTAGTCCCACGACGTAGCGCTGCTCTTTCTGCGCGAGCCCGACAGCTAACCCCGCAGGCGCCCGAAAGAGAAGGGGTTGCACCTTGTCGTCCAACGCTGGTCGGTCTGCCATACGCCTGTCCGCGGTCGTTTTCGCGGCGGTGGCGGCCGTGCTGTTCATCTCCTCCACGGCGTTCGCCGCCGCGCTCGGGAGACGCACGCTCACGCAGGGCATGAGCGGCCAGGACGTCCGCGTCCTGCAGGACTTCCTCACCAGAGCGGGCTTCGCCACGCCGGTCGGCGGGGACTTCGGCCCGATCACGCTCAAGAACGTCAAGGCGTTCGAGAAGCGCCACAGCCTCGGCGTCGACGGCGTCGTCGACTCGGCCTTCGTCACCAAGATCCGCTCGATCGTCGAGACCGGCGCCACGACCCGCCGCGGCACCCGCGCCGTCGTCAGAAACGGCCGCCACCTCGGCGACCGCGTCCTCAAGCGGGGCATGAGGGGCCAGGACGTCCGCGTCCTGCAGGACTACCTCAACCGCGCCGGCTTCACGACCTCGATAGACGGCGCCTTCGGCCCGGGCACGCAGCGCCTCGTCAAGCGCTTCCAGACCGCTCAGGAGCTGAAGTCGACCGGCATCGTCGACACCGCGACCGTCGAGGCGCTCCGCCGCATCGGCGACGCCGACAGCGCTGGAGGCGCCAACTTCGACATGTCGACCGTCTCCGCGCCGGTCGGCAGAGCGAAGCTGCTCTCCAACGGCCTCGCCGTCGCCCCGTCCGACGCTCCGGCCGAGGTCAAGGCCGTGATCGAGGCCGGCAACGAGATCGCCACCAAGCCCTACGTCTACGGCGGCGGTCACGGCAAGTGGATCGACCGCGGCTACGACTGCTCCGGCTCGGTCAGCTACGCGCTCTACAGAGCGGGCCTGCTGAAGAACTCGATGCCCTCCGGCAGCTTCATGAACTGGGAGGAGCCGGGCAGGGGCGACTGGATCACCATCTACGCCCACGGCGGCCACATGTACATGGTCGTCGCCGGTCTCCGCTTCGACACCAGCGGCGCCAGCCCGTCGCGTTGGCAGACGGACATGCGCTCCGCGTCGGGCTTCACCGTCCGTCACCCCGCCGGCTTCTAGCCGCGGGTCGCGCATCAGAGATTCGCCCGAGAGGGCCTCGCCGGGAGACCGGCGCGGCCCTCTCGTCGTTCCGGGCCCGTCTCGAGCGCAAGGGGCGCCACCCGCGGCCGCCGCGCCATTTCAGACCGACTGGTACGTGTCCGTCCTCGCAATCGGCGTTCTCGGCGGGAGGGCGCCAGTACGATCGGCCGATGTCCGCACTCGCCGATGCCTACGCCCTGACCGATGAACAGCGGGACTTCCGCGACACGATCCGCAAGGTCGCCCAGGAGCGCGTCGCTCCTCGCGCCGGCGAGATCGACGCGAAGGCCGAGTACCCGTGGGACCTGCGCGAGCTGTTCGCGGAGCTGAACCTCTTCGGGCTGCCGTTTGAGCCCGAGCACGGCGGCACCGGCACGGGCGTGCTGATGCTCAACATCGCCGTCGAGGAGATCGCCAAGGCGTGCGCCTCGACCGCGCTGATGCTGATGGTGCAGGAGCTCGGCACGCTCCCGATCAAGCTGTTCGGCAGCGAGGAGCTGAAGAACCGCTTCCTGCCGAAGTGCGCCACCGGCGAGTGGACGCCCGCCTTCGCCCTCTCCGAGCCGGAGGCCGGCTCCGACCCGGGCGGCATGATCACGAAGGCCGTCAGAGACGGCGACGACTGGATCGTCACCGGCACGAAGAACTGGATCTCGAACCTCGGCGTCGCCGACTTCTACATCGTCTTCGCCGTCACCGACCCGACCGCCGGCCACTCGAAGGGCATCAGCGCCTTCGTCGTCGAGAGAACGCGCGAGGGCTTCTCCGTCGGCAACTACGAGCACAAGCTCGGCATCAAGGGCAGCCCGACCGGCCAGCCGATCTTCGACGAGGTCCGCATCCCCGGCGACAACCTCATCGGCGAGGTCAACAAGGGCATGCACGTCGCGCTCGGCACGCTCGACTACTCGCGCCTCGGCGTCGCCGCGCAGGCGCTCGGCATCGCCCAGGGCGCGACCGACTACGCCGCCGCCTACGCCCGCGAGCGCAGACAGTTCGGCAAGTCGATCAACCAGTTCCAGGGCATCCAGTTCAAGCTCGCCGACATGGAGACGCAGACAGCCGCCGGCCGCGAGCTGCTCTACCAGGCGTGCGCGAAGGCCGACCGCGGCGACGCCGACCGCGGCAAGTACTCGGCGATGGCCAAGCTCTACAACTCCGACAACGCGATGCGCGTGACGGTCGAGGCGGTCCAGATCCTCGGCGGCTACGGCTACGTCAACGAGTACCCGGTCGAGCGGATGCTGCGCGACGCGAAGATCACCCAGATCTACGAGGGCACGAACGAGATCCAGCGCGTCGTGATCGCGCGCACGCTTCGATAGACCGTTTTTCCTGCGCGTGGAGGCCGGCTCAGGCTGGCCTCCACTTGCCGGTGCGACTAACGTAGGGGCAGGCCATGCCCGCACCCACGCCGCAACGCACCCTCTTCGCCGCCGCCGTCGCGCTCCTGCTCGGCATCGCGGTGATCACCGCCTTCAACGGCTTCTCGCCCGACTACCCGATGCGGCTGTTCCAGGGGATCGCCGTCGTCGTCGCCGCCGTGCTGGCGCTCGCCTTCGTCGCCTCGCTCGTCACCGGCTCGCTCGCCAACTGGCGCACGCCGGAGACCGACGAGGAGTTCGAGGAGCTGGTCGAGCGCTCCGAGCGCCTCGCAGCCTCCGGCTCGTGGGGGGAGGGCGAGGAGGACTGGGAAGAGCTCGACGACGATGACGACGACATGATCGACCCCTGGAACGAGGAGGACTTCAAGGCGATCGTCCGCTCCGCGCTCGACGAGCTGCCGCTGGAGTTCCACCGCGCGCTCGAGCACGTCGCGATCGTCGTCTCCGACGGCGGCCGCCGCCGCGGCGCCTACGGCCTCTACCACGGCGACACCGTCGCCCGCGACGGCTTCGCCGACCGCATCATCATCTACCGCGACACGCTGCTGCGCGACTTCGGGCACGACACCGACCTGCTGCGCGCGCAGGTCGTGCGCACCGTCCGCCACGAACTCGCCCACCACCTCGGGTGGGACGAGGACGGCGTGCGCGGGCTCGGGCTCTGACGCGGCGCGAGCGGCTCGCCGCGGCGCTCGGCTGAACGCAACCGGACAGCTGGCGCGCGCGATCCGGCTATCGTCTGGGGCAGGCCCCCGTGGAGTGAGACCGCCGGGGATGACGATGCCCGTGGAGTGAGACCGCCGGGCACCTCCAGAAAGGAAGCACCATGGCTGAAGCCGTGATCGTCGACGCCGTTCGCACGCCGATCGGCCGCGCCGGCAAGGGCTCGCTGCGCTCCGTGCGCGCCGACGACCTCGCCGCGATCCCGCTGAGAGCGCTGCTGGAGCGCAACCCGCAGCTCGACCCCGCCTCGATCTCCGACGTGATGATGGGCGCCGCGGGCGGCGGCGGGGAGCAGGGCTACAACGTCGGCCGCAACGCGCTGCTGCTCGCCGGCTACCCGATCTCCGTCCCGGGCTGCACGCTCAACCGCTTCTGCGCCTCCTCGCTGCAGACGCTGCGGATGGCCTTCCACGCGATCAGCGCCGGGGAGGGCGACGTCTACGTCGCCGCGGGCGTCGAGGCCGTCTCGCGCGCCGACGGCGGCCACGTGCCGTTCCACCCCAAGCTCGACGGCTCGCCCGGCTCGCTGATGAACGTCTACATCCCGATGGGCCTGACGGCCGAGAACGTCGCGGTGCGGGAGGGCGTCACGCGCGAGGAGCAGGACCGCTGGGCGCTGATCTCGCAGACCCGCGCCGTGGAGGCGCAGGCCGCCGGCCACTTCGACAAGGAGATCGTCGCGGTCGAGGTCCCCGAGCACGTCGAGACGACGAAGGAGGGCGAGGAGGTCACCGTCGCGGCGGCGACCGTCACGAGAGACGACGGCCCGCGGCCCGGCACGACGGCCGAGAAGCTCGCGTCGCTGAGACCGGTCTTCAGCGCCGAGGGCACCGTCACGGCCGGCAACGCCTGCCCGCTCAACGACGGCGCCGCCGCGGTGCTCGTGACGAGCGCCGAGAAGGCGGCCGAGCTGGGGCTGAAGCCGCGCGCCCGCATCATCGCCTCCGCGCTCGGCGCGCTCGAGCCCGAGTACATGGGCCTCGGGCCGATCCCGGCGGTCCGCAACGTGCTGAAGCAGGCCGGGATGACGATCGACGACGTCGACGTCGTCGAGCTGAACGAGGCGTTCGCCGCCCAGGTCGTCCCGTGTCAGCGCGAGTGGGGGATCGCCGACGAGCAGCTCAACCCGTTCGGCGGTGCGATCGCGCTCGGCCACCCGTTCGGCATGACCGGCGCCCGCATCATGACCACCCTCCTCAACGACCTCGAGACGCTCGACAAGAGCATCGGCCTCGAGACGATGTGCGTCGCCGGCGGCATGGGCCAGGCGATGATCGTCGAGCGGCTGAACTAGGCAGACCGGTGATCGCCTGAGGGTGCCGGATCGTGGATGCTGGGCGTGGGCCGATCTCGTGATCAGACCGGGTCGTCTTTGAACGAGATCGGCTCGCGTCCAGCGCCGCGAGGCGGTGCCCTCAGGTGATCACCTCGGGGGCATCCGCAATGCGCCGTCGAGGCGGATCACCTCGCCGTTCAGCATCGCGTTCTGCGCGATGTGGACGGCGAGGGCGCCGAACTCGTCCGGGTCGCCGAGACGGGGCGGGAAGGGGACCTGGCGGCCCAGCTCGGCGCGGGCCGGCTCCGGCAGCGCGGCGAGCAGCGGCGTGTCGAAGGTGCCCGGCGCGATCGTCACGACCCGCACCCCGTGCTGGGCGAGGTCGCGCGCGGCCGGCAGCGTGAGGCCGACGACGCCGCCCTTGGAGGCGGCGTAGGCGACCTGGCCGATCTGACCGTCGTAGGCGGCGATCGAGGCGGTGTTGACGCAGACGCCGCGCTCGCCGCCGGCGTCGGGCTCGGCGCCTCTCATCGCGTCGGCGGCGAGCCGCAGGACGTTGAAGGTGCCGATCAGGTTGACGCCGATCACGCGCTCGAACATCGCCAGGTCGTGCGGGCCGCGCTTGGAGGTGACGCGCATCGCGTAGCCGATGCCGGCGCAGCAGACGCTGATCCGCAGCCCGCCCGGCAGCGCCGCCGCCTCCGCGACCGCCGCGGCGACGCTGTCGGCGTCGGTCACGTCGGCGCGCGCGAAGCGGGCGCGGC
>JAEXXR010000090.1 GCA_023405705.1 Actinomycetes bacterium | reverse complement strand
AGGCCGAGACCGGGATCATCTACATCGACGAGGTCGACAAGATCGCCCGCAAGGCCGACAACCCGTCGATCACGCGCGACGTCTCCGGCGAGGGCGTGCAGCAGGCGCTGCTGAAGATCCTCGAGGGGACGACGGCCTCCGTGCCGCCGCAGGGCGGCAGGAAACATCCGCATCAGGAGTTCCTGACGATCGACACGACGAACATCCTGTTCGTCTGCGGCGGCGCCTTCGCCAACCTCGACAAGGTGATCGAGCGGCGCGTCGGCACCCAGGGCCTCGGCTTCGGCGCGACGATCCAGGACAAGGCGGAGCGCGACCTCGGCAACACGTTCGAGAACTGCCTGCCGGAGGATCTCGTCCACTACGGCCTGATCCCCGAGTTCATCGGGCGCCTGCCGGTGATGTCGGCCGTCCACCAGCTCGCCAGAGAAGAGCTGATGACGATCCTCACCGAGCCGCGCAACGCGCTTGTCAAGCAGTTCCAGCGCTTCTTCCAGTTCGACGGGATCGAGCTGGTCTTCGCCGAAGAGGCCCTCAGCTCCGTCGCCGACAAGGCGCTGGAGCGCGAGACCGGCGCTCGCGGCCTGCGCTCGATCATCGAAGAGGTCCTGCTCGAGGTCCAGTTCGAGCTTCCCTCCCGCCGCGACGTGAAGAAGTGCGTCGTGACGAAGGAAGTGATCGAGAGAGGCATCAGCCCGACCCTCGTCACCGAAGCCGTCGACGACGACGGCACCGGCGACCTCCGCGAAGAGTCGGCCTAGCCGCATCCCGAGGAGCCGGCCGGCCCCGCCGGCTCTTCGCGCAGCATCTCTCAGCCGATCCCGCGCCCCCGCAGGCGCGATGACGGGTTGGGTGGTGCCGAGGCGCTCGGCGTGAGTCGGCCCGTGCGGCGGGCAGAAGGGCGACGGTCCAAGTGGGGTCGTCGTGGTCAGGCGGCAGATTCGCGCGCTCGCAATACACTTCCGGCACACATGTCCGAGCTGGAGACCAAGACCCGATACGACGCCGCCGAGGCCGAGCCGCGCATCCTGCGCCGCTGGCTCGACTCGGGGCTGTTCCACCCCGAGCCCGTGGGCGACGCCGACGAGAACTACTCGATCGCCGTACCGCCGCCGAACGTCACCGGCGCCCTGCACATGGGCCATGCGCTCAACGGGTCGATCCAGGACGCGCTGATCCGCTACAACCGCGCGCAGGGCAAGCGCGCGAAGTGGATCCTCGGCACCGACCACGCCGGCATCGCGACCCAGAAGCAGGTCGAGAAGCAGCTCGCGGGGGAGGGGACCAATCGACACGAGATCGGCCGCGACGCCTTCACCGAGCGCGTCTGGAGATGGCGCGAGCAGTACGGCAGCACGATCATCGGCCAGTTCCAGCGGCTCGGCGCCTCGCTCGACTACGACGACGAGCGCTTCACGCTCGACGAGCGCTACGTCGAGGCGGTCCTGAAGGTCTTCGTCGACCTGTACGAGAAGGGCCTGATCTACCGCGACAACTACATGGTCAACTGGGATCCCGGCAGCCAGTCGGCGATCTCGGACCTGGAGGTCGAGGAGCGCGAAGAGGTCGACACGCTGTACTACGTCGACTACCCGCTGGCCTCCGGCGAGGGCAAGATCACGGTCGCGACGGTGCGGCCGGAGACGATGCTGGCCGACACCGCGATCGCGGTCAACCCGCAGGACGAGCGCTACGCGAGACTGATCGGCCAGGAGGCGGTCCTGCCGCTGGTCGGGCGCCGCCTGACGATCATCGCCGACGAGTACGTCAAGCCGGAGTTCGGCACCGGTGCGCTGAAGATCACCCCGGGTCACGACCCCAACGACTTCGAGATCGGCCGCAGACACGGCCTCGAGGAGCTGACGGTGATCGGCGAGGACGGCCGCATGACCGACGCCGCCGGCGAGCAGTTCGCCGGCCTGACGGTCAAGGAGGCCCAGCTCGCCGTCGTCGAGGCGCTGGAGGCCGCGGGCGCGCTCTCCAGAACCGAGGAGTACCCGCACGTCGTGCCGTTCTCGCACCGCTCGGGCGAGCGGATCGAGCCGCTGATCTCGCTCCAGTGGTTCATGAGAATGGACGAGCTGGCGCAGCCGGCGATCGACGCGGTCAACGACGGCCGGGTCAGAATCCACCCGGAGCGGTGGACCAAGGTCTATCTCGACTGGATGGAGAACATCCGCCCCTGGTGCATCTCGCGCCAGCTGTGGTGGGGCCACCAGATCCCCGTCTGGTATCGCGGGGAGGAGACCTACGTCGGCACGACGGCGCCCGAGGGCGACGGCTGGGAGCGCGACCCCGACGTGCTCGACACGTGGTTCTCCTCCGCGCTGTGGCCGTTCGCGACGCTCGGCTGGCCGCACCAGACGCCGGAGCTGAAGGCCTTCTACCCGACCGACGTCCTCTCGACGGCGCGCGACATCCTCTTCCTGTGGGTCGCGCGGATGATCATGATGGGCCTCGAGTTCGCCGGCGACGTCCCCTTCAGAGACGTCTACATCCACTCCGTCATCCAGGCCCCCGACGGCCGCCGCATGTCGAAGTCGCTCGGCACGGGCATCGACCCGCTCGACGAGATCGAGCAGCACGGCGCCGACGGCGTCCGCTTCGGCCTGCTGGCGATGTCCTCCTCGCAGGACGTCCGCTACAGCGCCGAGAAGGTCCAGCAGGGCCAGCAGCTCG
>JAEXXR010000042.1 GCA_023405705.1 Actinomycetes bacterium | reverse complement strand
CCCCGCGGGTGGTGTAGCCCGCGGGCCTGACGCTGCGGCCGGCGTCGGCCGAGGACGCCGACGCGCTGTTCCCGCTCTTCAGCGACCCGGCCGGCTGGTGGTACGACCCCGCCGGCCGCCACGCCGACCGCGACCGCACCCGCCGCTACCTCGCCCGCGCCGCCGAGCGCTGGTCCGAGGGCCTCAGCTACTGGACCGTGCGCGAGCGCGCCGCATCCCGCGTCATCGGCTTCGGCGGCGCGCAGCGCCATGCCAGCGGCGCGTGGAACCTCAACTACCGGATCGCGACCGAGGCCCAGGGCCGTGGCTACGCCACCGAGCTGGCCCGCGCCGCGCAGGCGGCCGCCGCCCACGTCGACCCGACCGTCCCCGTGATCGCCTGGGTCGCCGCCGACAACCTCCCCTCCCGCCGCGTCGCCGAGCGCCTCGGCCTCACCGACCAGGGCCCCCACCTCGACGCCAGCGACGCCACCACCCGCCTCGCCTACGCCGACCGACCGCTCGACGGCTTCCTCACCTGACGACCGCCGCCGGCTCCCGTGGAGGAGCCGGGGTGAACGCGTGCCTCAGGTCGCCGGCAGCGGCTCGTCGCCGGGGCCGCCGGCGGAGGCGACGCCGGCGCGGCGGCGCCAGTCGTCCTCGATCTCCTCGAGCGTCTTGCCGCGGGTCTCGGGGACGAGCTTCCAGGTGAAGACGATCGCGATCACGCCGAAGGCGGCGAGCATCGCGAAGACCGGGGCGCCGCCCCAGGCCGACAGCAGGATCGGGAACAGCAGCGAGATCGCGAAGTTCGCGCCCCACTGGACCGAGTTGCCGATCGAGATCGCCTGGCCGCGGATGAAGAGCGGGTAGATCTCCGACGCCATCACCCAGAAGCCCCAGCCCCAGCTGACCGCGAAGCAGGCGATGAAGCCGAAGAGGCAGAAGACGGTCACCCATCTCCAGGCGCCGGTGAAGTCGTCGACGGCGAAGGCGAAGGCGATCACGCCCATCGTCAGCGCCATGCCGACCATGCCGCCGATCAGCATCGGGCGGCGGCCGATGCGGTCGACGAACAGGAGCGCCAGGACGGTCGCGACGAAGTTGAGCGTGCCGATCCCGGCGGTCGTCAAGGTCGACGCGGAGTCGCCGAAGTCGACCTCCTGGAGGATCGTCGGGGCGTAGTAGATGATCGTGTTGATGCCGGTGATCTGCTGGAAGACGCCGAGCCCGATCCCGACCGCGAGGATCATCCGCGCCAGTGGGCTGGTGAGCGCGGCGGAGAGCGACTCGCGCTTGCGTCTTCTGTCCTCGTCGACCGCGGTGACGATCTCCTGCAGCTCCTCCTCGGTCTCCGGCGCGTCGGGGTCGCGCAGCTCGTGCAGGACCGCGCGGGCGCCGTCGACGTCGCCTCTCATCACCAGCCAGCGGGGGCTGTTGGGCAGCATCAGCATGCCGAGGAAGAGCAGCGTCGCCGGCACCGCGGCGAGCGCGAAGACGAGCCGCCACTCCTCTGCCGTGACCGCGTTGACGACGTAGGCGAGCAGGATGCCGCCGGTGATCGCGAGCTGGAACAGCGCGACCATCGAGCCGCGTCTGGCGGCCGGCACGACCTCGGAGATGTAGAGCGGCACGACGGTCGAGGCGAAGCCGACCGCGAGGCCGATCACGAAGCGCGCGCCGATCAGCACGGCCACGTTCGGCGCGACCGCGGCCAGCACCGCGCCGACGACGAAGACGACCGCCGCCAGCTTCACGATCCCGCGGCGCGACATTCTCGCCGTCAGCCAGCTGGAGAAGAGCGCGCCGACGAGCGCGCCGGCCGTCACGGCGCTGACGACGAGGCCGATCTCGCTGGAGGAGATGTCGAACTCGCGCTCGATGAACAGCTGCGCGCCCGAGATCATGCCGGTGTCGTAGCCGAACAGGATCCCGCCCATCGCCGCGACCGCCGCGGTCAACCAGACATGGGCCTGGTAGCCGAGCCGGTGCTCGTCGTTGCCCGCCATCCTGCCGCTCCTCCATCCGGTGCCGCCCCCGCTGGGCCGCGACGCGGTCGCGAATGTACACGGCGCGGCGGCGCGGGGAAACAGGCGTTGGACGGTTTGCGCTGGCTTGCCCTGTGGAGACGCTACGGTCGATGGAGGTGCGGACCACGGACGGCAGGCGATGACCCTTCTGAGCGAGATCGCGGGGCGCTCGCTGCGGCTGCCGCGCGCGCAGACGCGCGACGTGACGGTCGAGCGCGACCTGGCGGCGACGATGGACGACGGCGTCGTGCTGCTCGCCGACCGCTACGTCGCCCGGGAGGCGGCAGACGCGCGGCGCGCACCTGGCGAGCGCCCGAGCGCGAACGGCGCGCGCGCAACCGCCGCCGCCCCGCCGCCGACCGTCCTCGTCCGCACCCCCTACGGCCGCCGCGGCTTCTTCGGCTTCGTCTACGGCCGCCTGCTGGCCGAGCGCGGCTTCCAGGTCGTCGTGCAGAGCGTGCGCGGGACGTTCGGCTCCGGCGGCGAGTTCCGGCCCTTCGACGAGCGCGCCGACGGCCTCGCGACGCTGCGCTGGCTGCGCGCGCAGCCGTGGTGCGACGGACCGGTCGGGATGATCGGCAGCAGCTACATGGGGCTGACGCAGTGGGCGGTCGCCGGGGCCGCCGACGGCGAGCTGGGCGCGCTGGCGCCGTCGATCACCGCCTCGCAGTTCCACGGGCAGGCCTACGGCGGCGGCTCGCTGTCGCTCGACACGGCGCTGTCGTGGACGTGGATCATCGCCGCGCAGGAGCGCCGGCTCGCGCCGCTGCGGCTGATCCTCGGGATCAACCGCAAGCTGCCGAAGGCGTACGAGCAGCTGCCGGTCGTCGAGGCCGACGCGCTGCTGGCCGGGGAGCCGGTGCCGTTCTTCCGCGAGTGGTTCGAGGTGACGGCGCCCGACGACCCGTACTGGAGAAGCCGCGACTTCTCCGCCGACGTCGCCGGCGTCACGGCGCCGGTGCAGCTGATCGGCGGCTGGCAGGACATCTTCCTGCCGTGGCTGGTCGAGGACTTCGTCGCGCTGCGCAGAGCGGGCCGCACCGCGCAGCTGCTGATCGGCCCGTGGGCGCACACCTCGCCGGAGCTGCTGGCGCGCAGCACGCGCGAGGGGATCGCCTGGCTGCGCGCCCACCTGCTCGGCGACCGCCGGCTGCTCGACGAGGCGCCGGTGCGGATCTGGGTCGGCGGCGAGCGCAGATGGCGGACGCTGCCCGACTGGCCGCCGCCGGGCGCCAGACCGCTGCGCCTCCACCTCCAGCCCGGCGGCGGCCTGGACTC
>JAEXXR010000673.1 GCA_023405705.1 Actinomycetes bacterium | reverse complement strand
GCGCCGGGACCAGCGCCACGAGCAGCAGAGCGACAGGCCACCAGAAGGTGTGGCCGAAGCCGCTGGCGAGGGCGGGGGCGATCTGGTCGCGGACCGCTTCGGGAACGGCGCTCAAAGCGCCGAGGCCCGACTCGCCGCCGCCGCGGCCCGCAGCGGCGGCGCCGCCAGCCGGCAGCGCGTCTCTGATCTGGTGCTGGAGCACGACGGCGAACAGCGCGGTGCCGATCGAGCCGCCGACGCGCATGATGATGTTGAGCGTCGTCGTCGCCCGCGGCACGGCTGCGTGCGACAGCGTCTGGTAGGCGGCGGCCATCGCCGGCATCATCGTCGCGCCGGTGCCGAGTCCCGCGACCCACAGCGATCCGGCCAGCAGCACGTAGGAGGTGTCGGCGCCGAGCTGCGTGTAGGTGAAGTAGCCGAGCGCGACGAGCGGCAGGCCGCACAGGACGACCTTGCCGGCCGCGCCTCTGTCGACGATCCGGCCGGAGATCGGCATCATCATCGCCGCGCCGATCCCCTGCGGCATCATCAGCAGGCCGGCCTCCAGGGCAGACTCGCCGCGCACCACCTGGTAGTAGAGCGGGAACAGGAGCATCGCGCCGAACATCGCCGTGCCGAACAGGAAGGTGACGCCGGCGGCGGCCGCGAAGGCACGCTCCCTGAACAGCCGCAGGTCGAGCAGCGGGTGGTCGCTGCGCAGCGCGTGCAGCACGAACGCGACGACCAGCGCGAGCCCGGAGGCCATCGGCAGCCACGCGCGCACGGCGCCGATCCCGCCGCCGGCCGACGTCTCGGCGAGGCCGAAGACGAACAGCGCCAGCCCGGGCGACAGGAGCGCGACGCCGAGCAGGTCGAGCCTGATGTGCGGTCTCGGCACGTCGCGCTCGAAGACGCGCCAGGCGAGCGGCAGCGCGATCAGCCCGATCGGGACGTTGACGTAGAAGATCCAGCGCCACGAGACGTCGTCGACCAGCCAGCCGCCGAGCACCGGGCCGAGGATCGGCCCGAGCAGCATCGGGACGCCGACGACCGACATCACCCGGCCGACGCGCGCCGGCCCGGCGGTCTGCGCCAGCACCGTCATCCCGGCCGGCATCACCATGCCGCCGCCGATTCCCTGCAGCACGCGGAACGCTATGAGCGAGTGGGCGTCCCAGGCGAGGCCGCAGAGCGCGGAGCCGAGCACGAACAGCGTCACCGACGACATCCACAGCCGCTTGGTGCCGAAGCGGTCGGCCGCCCACCCGGTCAGCGGGATCACGGTCGCGAGCGCGAGCAGGTAGGCGGTCGAGACCCACTGGATCGTCGACAGCGGGACGTCGAAATCGCCGGCGAGGTCGTTGATCGCGACGTTGACGATCGTCGTGTCGAGGATCGTCATGAAGGCGCCGAGCACGACGACGCCGGCGACCGCCCACACGTGGCGGGGGAGCGGCTCGGAGTCGGGTGGCGGGGCGGCGGCGGGAGCAGTGTCGGGGCCTGACATCGGGTCTCCTCAGTTCGGTCTGCCGCGGAATAGTTCCAGACTTGAACGATTCATGCAAGTAATGATGCTGACGCAGAACGGCTTGATAGGCTGGGTCTCCTCATGTGCCCGCCACCACCCGACGCGATGCACGGCGTGACGTTCCTGATGTCGAAGCTCGGCTTCCACGTCTCCCAGCGGTTCGGCGAGGCGATCGCGCCGCTGGGCCTGATCCCGCCGCACGTCGGGATCCTGCGCCTGGTCGGCGAGGAGCCCGGCCAGAGCCAGCAGGCGCTGGCGCGCAAGATCGGCATCCCGCCCAACCGCCTCGTCGCGCTGATCGACGAGCTGGAGGCGCGCGAGCTGATTCGCCGCGAGCGGCCGCCGACCGACCGCCGCGTCTTCGCACTCCACCTCACCGCGCAGGGGGAGGAGATGGCCGAGCAGGTGCGCGAGCTGGGGATCGCGCACGAGCGCGCGATCACCGCCGCGCTCGACGACGACGAGCGCGAGCAGCTCGCCGAGCTGCTGCGCCGGATCGCGGAGGAACAGGGCGTCCCCGCCGGCTTCCACCCGGGACTCCGGCGGGTGCGCTAGCGGGGCTCGCCGGCGGCAGGGAGCAGCGTCTGCCAGGTCGCGGCCTCGGTGACCAGCATTGTCAGCTCGTCCCGCGCGGGGAAGTAACGGTTCGGCCGGAAATGGCAGGCCTCGCTGAGCTCAGCCCACGCCCATCTGGCACGCACGGCCGCCTTTCGCTCCAAGCCGAGGCGGATCGCGACCACCGCAGTCAGCAGGTGGATGTCGGGCACACGTCTCGCCGGTGCGAGCAGGCCGTGCCGGCCAGCGACCTCGGCAGTCACCACCTCGATCGAGCGGCGCGCGAGAATCGCCGCGCAGCGCCCGCGTGCGATCCCGGCGTCGGTGGCGTCTTCGGCGAGCACGACCTGCGCGGAAGCCAGAAGCTGCTCGCCGGTCATCGCCGCTGCTCGAACGTCGCAGTGAGCGCCGCCACGCTCGCCGACACCTCGGTCAGCTCCGCGACCGTCGGCGCACTGGCCTGATGCGACCAGCGGTTGAGCTGCTTGGCGAGCTCGACGTCGCGCTCGCAGTCGCGGCCGTCGCCGTGGTGCGAAACGTGGCGATCGAGCAGCGGTTTCCAGACGTCGCCTGTGCCCGCGACTCCGAGTGCACGTGACAGGTAGTCGGCGAGCGTCCGCGCGGAGGCGAGCCTCGCCTCCATCTCGTCCGCTTCGAGCCCGGGCAGCTGCGGCTGAGGTGATCGTGGCGGCAGCTGGGCGATCGCTCCGACGCAGGCGGCTTCGAGCGATTGCCGAAGGAGGACCGGGACGACCTGGCAGCGCACATCCGCCGGCAGCGGGCTGTTGAGCACCTTGCGCGCGTCGGACAGCAGCATCGCGGCGCTCGTCGACGATCTGATCTCCAGGCGCACGTCCGTTCTCGCGCGCTTGACGTGCACGAATGTCGCTTCGATCCCGAGCTTGTCGACCGCCCGTTCGAGCCGCAGATCGTGCGTGAACACGACGACCTGCCGCGTTCTCGCCAGGGACTCGAGCAGGCACGCGAGGCCGTCGACCTTCGCGGGGTCCATCGACTGCACCGGGTCATCGATCACGGCGAAGCGGAACGGACTGGAGTCGGCGGTCGAGTACGGGACGAAGAGCGAGAGAGCGAGCGAATAGAGCTCTCCCTGGCTCACGACCGAGAACGGGTGGACCGGTGTGCCGTCGACCTGCGCCGCCATCTGGATGGTCCCGCGGTTGGCTCCCTGCGTGATGCGGACGTCGACCTGCTCCAACGAGACGCTGCTCGTCTGTCTCAGCGCGCCCCAGGCGAGCATGATCTCGTCGCGCACCGCGCTGAATCGTTCGTCCGCGATCTCGTTGACCTCCCTGATGAGCCAACTGCGTGCCGCTTCGAGGCGGGACATCTCGATCGCGCGCTGCCGGGCCGTGGCGTCGTCGGCATTCACCCTGTCGGCCTCGCGGACGAGCTGGTCGCGCTCCTCGCTGAGCGACGCATGGTGGGAGGCGGCGCACGCTGCCGCAGCGGCGAGACCGGCCCGCATTGCGAGCACCTGCTGCTCGGACTCGGCGCACCAGCGTGCGCGAGGGTCGGCCAGCAGCGTCTCGCCGCGCATGATCGAGGCGACCGTCTCCTCCGTGATCTCCAGCTCGGCGGCTGCGGAGGCCAGACGCTCGGACCGAACGTGGTTCTCGAACAGAGCCCGCAGGCGGCCCATGTGCTCGGCGAGCTGGCTGCGGGCCTGCTGCCGCTCAGCCGACCGCCGCATGTGGGCGTCGAGTCGTTCCTGCGCCTCAGCTTGCCAAGTAGCGCCGAGCGGCGCGGAGCAGACCGGGCAGGCGCTGCCCGCGGGCAGCCCGTGCGCTTCCGCGGCGGCGACGACGCGCGTGAGCGCCTCGGCGAGCTCGTCGGCGATCGCGCTCGCCCCATCAGCGAGCGCGGCGACGCGGTCACGCGCTCGACCGACTGCTTCCAGCGCCTGCCGCACCTCGTCCTGACTCGGGACCGCGGTCGTCGTGAGGGCGACCGACACCGCCCGGACATCTCCCCCGTCTGCGGGTACCGGGCCGGGCATCGGGGTGCTGGCGCCACCCGCTGCGAGCCGGTCGGCGCGCAGCGCGAGTGACGGGTCGTGGAAGTGGTCGGCGAGATGGCGCAGGCGTGTCGCAATAGCCTGGCGCTCTTCGCGAGTCGGCCCGGTCAGTTCATGAGCCGGCTCTCTCAGAGACGACAAGACGTCACGTGCGTCGAGCACCTCCTGAAGCCCGAGCGCCGGCGCGATCGCTCTGAGCGGGGAGTTGCTCTTCTCGAAGGCGCGTGCGAGCTGATGGTGCGCGAGAAACGGCCGGTGGATTCTCGTCGCCGCGTGGATGGCACCGGCCAGTCCTCTGTCGGCGTCTCCGTTGCGCGCCGCGGTCACCGCGGTGTTCTTGAGTCTGTTCTTGGCCCCTTCGAGTCTGAGCGCGAGCTCCAGTGCCGCGGTCTCGCCGTCAGCGCGCTCCTCGAGCGTGACAGCGATCGCAGCGGAGCCGTCGGCCGACCGCTGGTTGACGACGCCCTGCCACCACTCCCTGTTCTGCTCGGGCTCGGTGAGCCGCGCGCAGCGTCCGGCAACTGCCCATTCGAGCGCCTCGGCGAGGCTCGACTTGCCGCTGCCGTTCTGGCCGACGACGAGCGTCAGCCCCGGCCGGGGATCAAACGCCAGCTCGAGCGGCTCTTCGATGCCGCGAAAGCCGGCCACCGACAGGCGCTCGAGCCACAGCGTGCCGTCGCCATATGCGCCGGTCGCCGACGGCGTCTGCTGCTCGCCCGCTCTGCCCGTCCGCAGTGCGGTCTCGGCGGCCGCGCGGCCCGTGAAGGCAGCGGTGATGAGCGCTCTCACCTCGGCGCTGAGCTCGGCGGTCTCGAGCCGGCTGGCGATCACGGCTTGGCCGGAGTGGGCTACGGCAGACGCTCCCGACGTCATATCCGGTGCATCGGCCGCACCCTGCGGATCTTGACCGCCTGCGGCCAGCGGTCCGCCGCACGATAGCCTCCGACCCGTGACGGGCACCGACGTCGAAGGCGCGACGCGGACGACCGGCCTCACGCAGGCCGAGGCGGAGCGGCGGCTGCGCGAACGCGGCCCGCTCCCGGACCAGGCGACGAGCCGCTCGTACCGCTCGATCTTCGTCGCCAACACCTTCACGATCTTCAACCTGATCCTCGCCGTCTTCGGCGCGGCGACGATCGTCTTCGGCAACCCCAAGGACGCGCTCTTCCTCGGGATCCTCGTCGCCAACACGGCGATCGGCACCTTCCAGGAGATCCGCGCAAAGCGCGCGCTCGACGCGCTCGCCGCGCTGGTCGCCCCGCACGCGATCGTGATCCGCGACGGCAGACCGCAGGAGCTGCCGATCGCCGACGTCGTCGTCGGCGACCTCGTGCTGCTGAGAACGGGCGACCAGGTCGTCGCCGACGGCCGGCTCGTGCGCGCCGACGGCCTCGCGCTCGACGAGTCGAACCTGACCGGCGAGTCCGAGCCGGTCCGCGGCGAGCGCGACCGCGAGGTCTTCTCCGGCTCGTTCGTCGTCGAGGGCGACGGCGCCTTCGAGGCGACCGCGGTCGGCCCCGACTCCCGTGCGGCGAGACTGGCCGAGACGGCGCGCGCCTTCCGCCACCCGCGCTCGCCGCTGGAGCGGGCGATGGACCGGCTGCTGATCATCCTCGTCGGCGTGATGGTGCCGCTGGCGCTCGGCCTCGGGATCTCGCTCGCGATCCGCGACGTCAGCCAGGCGCAGGCGGTCGAGACGCTGACGGCGGCGGTCGTCAACATCGTGCCGGAGGGGCTGATCCTGCTGGTCAGCCTGACGGCGGCGGTGTCGGCGGCGAAGATGGCCCGCCGCGGCGTGCTCGCGCAGCAGCTGAACGCGATCGAGTCGCTCGCGTCGGTGTCGGTGATGTGCACCGACAAGACCGGCACGCTGACGGAGGCGTCGCTGCGCGTCGTCGAGACGACCCCCGGCGACGGCGTGACCGAGGACGAGCTGCGCCGCGCGCTCGGCCGCTTCGCCGCCAGCGCCCCGTCGCGCAACGGCACGCTGGAGGCGGTCCACGCGGCGCGCCTCGACGGCGAGGACGCGGCGGTCGAGCCGAGCGCGCAGGTCCCGTTCTCCTCCCGCCGCCGCTGGAGCGCGCTGGAGCTGGACGGCGCGCGCTACGTGCTCGGCGCGCCAGAGGCGCTGCTGGGGGA
>JAEXXR010000656.1 GCA_023405705.1 Actinomycetes bacterium | reverse complement strand
GCGCGCAGCTCGCGGCGGCGCCCGCGAGCCCTGCGACGGGGTCGATCCCGGCGCGCTCGACGCGGAAGGCCTCAGCCCAGAGCCCGTCGCCGTCGCTCGCCGGGGCGCCCACCGCGGACTCCTAGCGCTCGGCCTCCGCGCGCTTCGCCTCGGTGCGCATCTCGGAGAGGATCCGCTCCAGCCGCGGCTCTGCGGTGCGGTCGACGTGGGTCATCGTCGCGCCGACGGCGGGGTGGACGGCGGCGATCTGCGCGTGCAGCTCGTGCGCGACGGCACGGTAGCTGGGGTGGCCCTCGCGGCCGGAGCGCAGCTCGATCAGCTGCATCGCGGCGCGCGCGTTCATGTCGAGCACGTAGCGGATGCGGTAGCCGAGGCAGACCGCGTACGGCGCCGACTCGGCGTGGCCGGCGGCGAGCAGCCGGTCGTGCTCGACGCGCGAGATCTCCAGCGCGCGGCGGTAGGCGTCGCCGGCGCCGGCGAGGTCGACCTCCTCCGGCACCTCGGCGCCGAGCGCGGGGGAGAGCGACTGCCACTGGACGGTCAGCATCCGGTGGCGCTGGAGGTCGCGGAAGGCGCCGTAGTCGGAGACGATCTCGAAGCGGTAGCGGAGCGCCTCGTAGCCGCGGCCGGGCCGGTGGCGGCGGTTCTCGCGCGCGCCGACGAGGTCGCGCAGCAGCCGCGCGCGCTCCTCGACCGACAGCTCGCGGACGCGCTCGCGCGTGCGCTCCTCCTCGACGCCGGTCGCCTCGAACAGCAGCGCGGCGAGCAGGTCGTCCTCGTCGCCGTCGACGCGCAGCAGCCGCACCGAGGAGCCGAGCGTTCCAGACGTCTCCTCCAGCCCGAGCTTGCGCGCCCAGGCGCGGCCGGCCTCGGCGCGCGTTCTGAGGTAGTCGACCCAGGCGCCGCCGCGGTCGGGCCGCTCGACGCGCGTGACGAAGCTGGGGATCGTCGACTTGACGGCTGCCAGCAGCAGCTCGCCGTAGCGCTGCGCCTCCGGCAGCGGATGGGCGAGCAGGTGGAGGATCAGCTGCTCGTAGGTCTGGCCGGTCGCGTAGATCCCCATGTGCGACAGCGATGCGGCCGGCAGCAGGCCGCGCAGCAGGTCGAGCGCCTTCGCCTTGATCGCGCGCGCGTGCGCCGCCTCGGAGACGCCGTCGGCGCGCGGGAAGCGCTCGGCGACGGAGGCGGCGACGACCGGGATCGCGGCCGAGTAGATCGAGAACAGCTCGTCCATCGCGGCCGCGTACTCCGGGCCCAGCTCGGCGTCGCGCCAGTAGCGGTAGCCGCCGATCTCCTCGATCGGCCGGTCGTAGGCGATGTACCGCGTCGACTGCTCCAGGTAGGCGCCGATCCGCGGCCGCTGGAGCACCTTCGTCAGCACGTTGGAGACCCACTCGCAGGCGACGTGGACGCCGCCGAGCTGCGCGACCGAGTCGTCGCCGTAGCCGAGGAAGATCGTCTCGTACAGCTTCGCGGCGCGGTCGCCCTCGCCGACGGTGTCCCACCCGGCCGGAAGCTCCGGCAGCGACGGCGCGAACTCGTCGAGGAACAGCCGCCGCAGCGTGCCCGGGTAGCGCGAGTAGCGCGCGAACAGCGCGCCCTTGACCGTCTCGGGCAGGTTCGTCAGCGCGAAGACGGGACCGTCGAGGTCGCTGAAGTGGGGGGCCAGGCGCGCGCGCTCGGCGTCGGTGAAGGTCTCGCGGGGGTACTGCACGGGGCCGGGGAGCCTAGCGCGCGCTCAGGACGCGGCCGGGATGACCGCGGGCGCGCCGGCTGCGACGAGCGCCGGCGGCAGCGCGATCGAGCCGTCGTCCTGCTGGCCGTTCTCCAGCAGCGCGATCATCGTGCGGCCGACGGCGACGGCGGTGCCGTTGAGCGTGTGCAGCGTCACCGGCTTCTTGCTGTCCTTCGGCCGGTAGCGGATGTCGAGGCGGCGGGCCTGGTAGTCGGTCGTGTTCGACGTCGACGTCAGCTCGCGGAAGCGCTCCTGCCCCGGCAGCCAGCCCTCGGTGTCGTACTTGATCGCGGCGGAGGCGCCGAGGTCGTCGACGGCGATGTTGACGACGCGGTACGGGATCTGCAGGTCCTGCAGGATCGACTCCTCGATCGCCAGCAGGCGCTCGTGCTCGGCGGCCGACTGCTCGGGCGTCACGAACGCGAACATCTCGACCTTGTCGAACTGGTGGACGCGGAAGATCCCGCGCGTGTCTCTGCCCGCGGAGCCGGCCTCGCGGCGGAAGCAGGGGGAGAAGCCGGCGTAGCGGCGCGGCAGCTCCTCCTCGGCGAGGATCTCGCCCTGGTGCAGCGAGGCGAGCGCGACCTCGGAGGTGCCGGCGAGGTAGAGGTCGTCGGCCGGCAGGTGGTAGATCTGCTGCTCGGTGTCCGGCAGGAAGCCGGTTCCGTAGAGCGCCTGCTCGCGCACGAGCACGGGCGGGATGACCGGCTCGAAGCCCTCGCCCTGGAGCTTCTCCAGCGCGTAGCGGACGAGCGCCAGCTCCAGCATCACGAGGTCGCCGCGCAGGTAGGCGAAGCGCGAGCCCGACAGGCGCGCGCCACGCTCCATGTCGATCCGGTCGCCGGCCAGCTCGAGGTGGTCCTTGCCGGTCTTCGTCGCGTCGCCGACCTGGCGCACGACGGTGTCCTGCGGCGCGGCGTCGGGCGACGGCGTGTTCGGCAGCGTCGCCAGCAGCTCGTCGAGCTCGCGTCTGACGGCGGTCTGCTCGTCGGACTGCGCGCGGCCGCGGGCGGCCAGCTCGCTCATCTCGGCGTGCTGCTCCGGCGTCGGAGCGCCGCGCAGCGAGCGGCTCAGCCTGTTCTGCTCGGCCTGCAGCTCCTCGAGCTGGGCGGTGAGGGCGCGCCAGCGCTCGTCGAGCGCGAGCAGGCGGTCGATCGCGTCCGGCGCGACGTCTCCGCGCCGTGCGAGCGCGGCTCGCACGGCGTCGGGGTCTCTGCGGATCAGCCGGAGGTCGAGCACGCCTCGGGTCGCTCCGGGACTACTGGTCCGGGCCGGAGGCGCCGGTCTGCTCGCCCTCGTTCTCGGAGGGGTCGCTCGACTCGGGGACCTCGGAGGTGCACTGGAAGCCGTTGGCCTCGTCGCCCATGCCCTCGGGGCGGGGGCCAGCGTCTCTGCCGGCGTATCTGGCGATGAACTCGGAGACTGCGACCGCGTCCTCGCCGACGATGATGTTGGCGGGCATGACGGCGCCGGAGAAGCCGCCGTTCTGGATCGCGTAGAGCACGCGCTGGACGCACTCGTGACGGACGTTGAAGTTCGGCCCGTCGGTTCTCTCGCGGGTTCTGATGTTCGCCGCGGAGCCGCGGGTGCCCGCGGCCTCGAAGGTGTGGCAGCCGGCGCAGCGCTGCTTGAAGACCTCGGCGGCATGCCGCTCCGGGCTGTCAGCGGCGACCTGGATCTTCTGCTCGCCGCATGCCGCGAGCGAGACGGAGACCGCCAGCGCGGCGGCGATGGTGGTGATCGACTTCGGAAGGCGCGTCATGCGGTCGGGGACTATACGGAAGAATCCCGCCGCGATGCCCCCACTCCCCCTCAAGCGTCCGTTTGCAGCCCTTTTCGCCGTGAGCGCGCTCGCGCTCGGCGGCTGCGGCAGCGGCCGCACCGCCGACGTCGCCGAGACCAGAGCGGCCGACGTGTCGATGACCGAGTTCAGGCTCGACCCCCAGCAGCTGCGCCTCACCGCGGGCAGGCGCACCTTCCAGATCCGCAACGACGGCCGCATGGTCCACCGCTTCGAGCTGCGCAGCGCCGACGGCAGAAGACGGCTGCTGCTCGGCAGGCCGCTGAAGCCGGGCGAGTCGGAGACGCTGACGGTGCGCCTGCGCTCCGGTCAGTACCTGATGCGCTGCGCCCAGGAGCGCCACAACACGCTCGGCGAGTGGGGGGCGATCTCCGTCCGCGAGTGAGAACGGCCCGACCGCGCCGGTGAGGGAGTCGGCGCGACCGGGCACTGCGCGGAAGCGAGGGTCCCGGCACCGACCCTCTTTGGTTGCCGCCGTTGAGGACGATCGAAGAGAAGATCGTCTCGGCCGGCGCCGGGACTGGTCGTGCATTTCGCCGCTTCCCTGCCGACTCCTTCAACGCCGCGTGCCGATCCCATCCACGCGCGTAGGG
>JAEXXR010000628.1 GCA_023405705.1 Actinomycetes bacterium | reverse complement strand
CTCGTCGGCCACACCGTCTCCGACGGCCCGGGCGCCTTCTACGCGCCGACCGTCGTCGGCGGCGTCGCGCCCGACAGCCCGCTCGCGCGCGAGGAGACGTTCGGGCCGGCCGCGGCCGTCCTGCGCGTGCCCGACGAGGCGGCCGCGATCGCGCTCGCCAACGCCTCGCCGTACGGCCTCAGCTCCAGCCTCTGGACCGAGGACCTCGACCGCGCGAAGGCGCTCGCGCGCAGAATCGAGGCGGGCGCCGTCTTCGTCAACACGATGACGGCGTCGGATCCGCGCGTCCCCTTCGGCGGCATCAAGCGCTCGGGCTGGGGCCGCGAGCTGGGCGCCTTCGGCATCCGCGAGTTCGTCAACGTCCAGGCGATCACGATCGCCTAGCGCCACCGCACCGCGCCGCCGGGGCCAGCGGCGGTCTTGAGTGCCGCATGGGCACGCAGACCGCCGCTGCCCCGGCGTGCACGCTACGCGCCGAGGCTCTCGACCTCGATGCGGAAGCCGCCGACGAGCCGCTCCAGCTCCTCGGCGGTGCGCGCCAGCTCCTGCGCGGCGGCCGCGACCTCCTGGGTGGAGGCGGAGGTCTGCTGCGTGGAGGCGGAGACCTGCTCGGTCGAGCTGGACGACTGCTCGGCGACGGCGATCACGTCGCCCATGCTCGCCTGCATCCGCGTCGCGCGGGTCGAGATCTCGCCGACCGCCGACGCTATCTCGCCGACGCGCGTCGTCATGTTGTCGACCGCCGAGGCGATCTCCAGAAACGAGCTGCGCGCCTCCTCGACCGTCGCGGCGCCCTCCTCGGTCTGGCGCGAGCCGGTCTCGACGACGGCGACGGCGCGGCTCGTCTCCGCCTGGATCTGCTCGATCAGGTGAGCGATCGAGGAGGCCGCGGTCTGCGACTCCTCGGCCAGCTTGCGGACCTCCTCGGCGACGACGGCGAAGCCACGGCCCTGCTCGCCGGCGCGGGCGGCCTCGATCGCGGCGTTGAGCGCGAGCAGGTTCGTCTGCTCGGCGATCCCGGTGATCGTGTCGACGATGCCGCCGATCTCGCCCGACTTCTCGCCGAGCGTGCGGATCGTCGCGGTCACGTCGGCGGAGGAGGCGCGGACCGCCTCCATCGCGTTGGTCGCCTGCGCGACGGTCGCGGCGCCGTGCTCGGCGACGGCGCGCGCCTGGTCGGCGACGCGGGTCGCCTCCTCGGCGCTGCCGGTCGAGCTGTCGGTCGCCGAGACGACGTCGGCGGTCAGCCGCCGCGCCTCGCCGACGGTGCGGACCTGGCGCTCGGCGCCCGCGGCGACCTCGCCGACGGCGCCGGCGATCTCGCCGATCGCGCGGCCGGTCTCCTCCGAGGTCGTCGCCATCTGCTGGGAGGCGCTGGCGACCGCCTGCGTCTCGCGCGAGATCTGACGCAGCGTCCCGGACATGCGACCGCGCATCTCCTCGTAGCCGTCGACGGAGGTCCGCAGCTGGTCGAGCATCGTGTTGAAGATCTCGCCGAGGCGGCCGAGGCGGGCGCCGTCGGCCGCGCGCAGCGGCCGCGTCGTCACCTCCGCGGTGACGGTCAGGTCGCCGCCCGCGACGGCGGCGAGCGCGCGGTCGAGCTGCGCCAGCTCCTCGCGGCTGAGCTGCTCCATGCGGCCGACGAGCGCCTCCAGCGTCGAGCGGTCGCCGAGCGCGTCGCGCAGCTCGCGGCTCATGCCGGCGAAGGCGTGGCCGAGCGCGTCGCGCTCGGACTTCGGCTCCAGCTCGACGGTCAGGTCGCCGTCGGCGATCGCCTGCGCGGCGGCGGCCGTCTCCTCGAGGTAGGCGATCATCTCGCGGAAGGCGGCGGCCATCTCGCCGATCTCGTCGCGCGAGCGGACCTCGACGCGCTGCTGCACGTCGCCGCGGGCGATCCCGCGGGCGGCGGCGACCATCTGCCGCAGGCCGCCGGCGATCCCGCGCGACAGCCAGAGGGCGAGCGCGATCGCGACGAGCGCGAGCGCCCCGAGCAGCACGAGCACGACCGTGCGCGTCTCCGAGACGGCGTCGCCGTTGCGGGCGACCTCGGCGAGCGCGAGCGTTCTCTGGTGGTCGAGGACCGGCTGGGTCGCCTCGCGCACGGCGGCGTTGGCGGCGGCCGCTCTGGGGCCGGCGATCGTCGCGCCGGCGGCGGCGAAGTCGCCCGCCGCGACCTCGGCGGGAAGCGAGCTGGTGGCGCCGAGGTAGGCCGCCCACGCCTCGCCGAGCCTGGCGGCGTTGGCCTTGTCCCGCTCGTCGCTGCCCTGCGTGCGGCCGGTCTCGAGGATGCCGGAGATCATCCCGGCGTTCTCCTCGATCCGTCTCTCCAGCCTGCCGCGGGCGTCGGGGTCGGCGGTCGCCAGCAGCGTCAGCTGGTCCTCGCGGAAGTCCTTCAGCATGCCGTCGAGGCCGTGGACGACGATCAGCGAGTCGAGGCTCTCGTTGCCGAGGTGCCTGGTCACCTTGTCGACCTCGTTCAGCCGCGTGATCGCGATCGCGCCGACGGCGGCCATCAGCGCCACGAGCGCGAGGAAGGCGCCGAGCAGCTTCGTGCGTACGTTGATCTTCACTGCTTCCCCTCTGTTTTTCCAAGCGGTCGACCCACGTCATCGGCCGCACGTCTCAGAGCTTCAGCGTGCCAAGAAATTCTGTATCCATTTGACCGTGTGTATACAGTAGGCTCCCCGTCGTAACCGCTTTGAGAGAGGTCTGCCATGGCTAGTCGGTCCCTTCTGCGAGCTCGCGCTTCACGTGCGATCGCGGTGCTCGTCGCGTTGTTGGCGTCGCTCGCGCTCGCGGCATGCGGCTCCTCGGACGACTCCGGCAGCTCGGGCGCCGGCGAGACCTCCGCCTCCTCCGGTGGAGACGGCGGCGCGGCGACGGTCAAGATGGGCGTCGTGCCGGCCGCGACCTTCGCGCCGGTCTTCGTCGGTCTCGAGCAGGGGATCTTCAGAAGACACGGGATCGACCTGCAGATCGAGGTCGGCGGCCTCGCCCCGACCGTCTTCCCGCGGATCCTCAAGAACCAGCTGCAGCTCGGCGCCAACACGTGGGGCACGCTCGTGACCGCGCGCGAGCAGAGACTGCCGCTGACCGGCATCGCCCCGGTCGACAGAGGCGGCCAGACCGCCGAGGACGACTACCAGGGCATCGTCGCCAAGCCCGGCGGCGTCAGATCGCTGGAGGAGCTGGACGGCAAGACGGTCGCCGTGCCGACGCTGAAGTCGTTCACCGACTCGCAGGTCCGCTCGGTGCTGAAGGAGGCCGGCGTCGACGTCGACTCGGTCAGATTCATCGCGATCCCGTTCCCGGACGTGCCGGCCGCGCTGAAGGCCGGCCGCGTCGACGCCGCCGGCGTCGTCGAGCCGTTCTTCTCGGCCGCGAAGGCCGACGGCGGCACCCCGCTCGCCTCGCTCTCGCGCGGCCAGCTGATGGGCTCGATCGTCGCCTCCGAGAAGTGGGTGCAGGACGACCCGGAGACGGTCAGAAGATTCCAGGAGGCGTGGGCCGAGACGCTCAGATACGCGACCGACAACCCCGACGCCGTCCGCGCCGCGCTCACGAGAGGCCTCAGAATCCCCGAGGCGGTCGCGAGCAGAATGACGCTGCCGATCTGGGTCGACGCGATCGACGAGGCCGACGTCCAGGAGATCTCCGACATGATGCTCGACGTCGGCGCGATCTCCGGCGAGATCTCGGCCGCCGACATGATCACCCCGTTCCCGCTGCCGGCGTCGTGATGACGGCGGCGCGGCTGAACACGCTGCCGCGCACGCGCTCGGGCTCGCTGCTGCTCGGATCG
The DNA here is from genome assembly GCA_023405705.1 of Actinomycetes bacterium. The sequence goes on along the minus strand of JAEXXR010000628.1, from coordinate 1,836 downwards.
GTCGGGGTCCTGCTGGCGCTGCTGCTGTGGCAGCTGGCGCCGGCGCTCGGCCTGGTCGACGGCGACAACCTCCCGGGCGCGGTCCCGGTGCTCTCCGAGCTGGTCTCGCTGGCCGGCACGAGCGCCTTCTGGAGCGCGGTCGGCTCCACCCTCGCCGGCGCCGGCCTCGGCCTGCTGATCGCAGTCCTGGCCGGTGTCGCGCTCGGGGTCCTGATGGGCTCCAACGACGTCGCCTGGCACGCGTTGCGGCCGACGGTCGAGTTCCTGCGTCCGGTCCCCGGCGTCGCGCTGATCCCGGTCGCGATCCTCGTCTTCGGGCCGAGCATGTCGAGCGACGTCTTCCTCGTCGCCTTCGGCTGCGTCTGGGTGCTGCTGGTGCAGACGCTCTACGGCGTGCGCGAGGTCGACGAGGTCGCGCTGCAGACGGCGCGCTCCTACGGCCTCACGCGCGCGCAGCGGATCCGCTTCGTGCAGCTGCCCAGCTCGCTGCCGTACATCGCGACCGGCCTGCGGATCGCCTCCGCGATCGCGCTGATCGTCGCCGTCACGGCCGAGCTGGTCGCCGGCAACGCCGGCATCGGCAAGTCGATCGCGCTGGCGCAGTCGGTCGGCCAGACCGAGGAGATGTACGCGCTGATCGTCGCCGCCGGCATCCTCGGCATCGCCGTCCACGTCGTCTTCGGCGGCCTGGAGAAGCGCTTCCTGCACTGGCACCAGTCGCAGCGCGTGGGGGCGGAGCCATGAGCGCGCTGCTCCGCCGCAGACAGCTCGGCTGGGTCGCGGTCGAGGTCGGCGCCACCGCGCTGATCGTCGCCGCGCTCTGGCTCTACACGACCAGCAACGAGAGCTACGCGGTCGCGCCGCTCGGCGACGTGCTGGGCGCCTTCCGCGAGACGTGGCTGTTCGCCCACGTCGGCAGCGACGTCGTCCCGTCGCTGGTGCGGATGACCGCCGGCTACGGGATCGCGATCGCGATCGGCGTCGTCGGCGGCTTCCTGCTCGGCAGCTCGCCGGTGGTGAACGCGATCGCCTCGCCGGTCGTCGGCTTCCTGCGCTCGATCCCGGCCGCGGCGCTGCTGCCGCCCGCGATCGTGCTGTTCGGGATCGGCGGCGGCACGAAGGTCGCCGTGATCGCCTTCGTCTGCTGCTGGCCGATCATGCTCAACACCAGCGACGGCGTGCGCGAGCTCGACGCGACGCTGCTGGCGACGGCGCGCGTCTACGGCATCAGAGGCGCGCAGCGGCTGCGGCTCGTGATCCTGCCGGCGGTCGCGCCGCGGATCTTCGCCGGCATGCGCACCTCGCTGTCGATCGCGATCCTGCTGCTCGTCACGAGCGAGATGATCGCGAGCACGAACGGGATCGGCTACTTCGTCTTCCAGGCGCAGCAGCAGTTCTCCGTCGACGACATGTGGGCCGGCGTGCTGCTGCTCGGCCTGCTCGGCTTCACCCTCAACCTCGCGTTCGGCGCGGTGGAGCGTCGCGTGCTCCGCTGGAACGTCCGCGACGACCGTGCGAAGTGAAAGGAGCTCCTCGTGCTTGAAGTGGTCGGGCTGTCGAAGAGCTACGGGAGCGGGGGCAAGACGACCCGCGCGATCGAGCACCTCGAGTTCGCGGTGCAGGAGCTCGAGTTCGTCGGGATCGTCGGCCCCTCCGGCGCCGGCAAGACGACGCTGCTGAAGTGCATGGCGGGCCTGCTGGAGCCGACCTCGGGCCAGACGCTGCTGCGCGGCAGAGCGATCACCGGGCCGCCGCCGGAGCTGGCCGTCGTCTTCCAGGACTACAGCCGCTCGCTGTTCCCGTGGATGAGCGTGCGCAGGAACGTGCTGCTGCCGC
>JAEXXR010000608.1 GCA_023405705.1 Actinomycetes bacterium | reverse complement strand
GCCTCCACCGGCCCGCCGCACCACGACCGGCCACCCGCCCGCCGCACCGCGTTCCGGTCTCGCACCCGCCCCGCCGGGGTAGGTAGGGCCCGTGACCGGCACCTCCCCGCGACGGGGCTTCGACCTGCGGGCCTTCCTGACCTCGAGCGACGGCTGGCCGTACCTGCTGGTGCCGTTCATCCCGCTGGCCGTCGTGCTCGACCTCGCCGGCGTCTCGGCGGTCGCGATCTTCTTCACCTCCGCGCTCGGGGTGATCCCGACGGCCGCGCTGATGGGCCGCGCGACCGAGGAGCTGGCCGCCCGCTCGGGCCCCGGCATCGGCGGCCTGCTGAACGTCACCTTCGGCAACGCGCCGGAGCTGATCATCGCCCTCTTCGCGCTGGAGAAGGGCCTGCACGAGGTCGTCAAGGCATCCCTCACCGGCTCGGTGATCGGCAACATCCTGCTCGTGCTGGGGATGTCGATGTTCGTCGGCGGCCTCGGGCGCGAGAAGCAGGAGTTCAACCGCGTCGCCGCCAGCGCCCAGTCGTCGATGCTGCTGCTGGCCGCGGTCGCGCTCGTGATGCCGGCGATCTTCGAGGGGATCAACGGCTCCGGCCTGCCCAGCCCGGGCGCCGAGCGGGTCGCCTACGACGGCGACGTCGAGAAGCTGTCGCTGGTCGTCGCGATCGTGCTGATGATCTCCTACGGCGCCGGCCTGGTCTTCTCGCTGAAGACCCACCGCAGGCTGTTCAACCCGCAGCCGGAGCCGGGCGAGGAGGAGGACGAGGAGACGCCGTGGAGCGTGCGCAGATCGGTCGGCGCGCTGGCGCTGGCGGGCGTCGCGGTCGCGCTGATGTCGGAGATCCTCGTCGGCTCGATCTCGGAGGCGGCGACCTCGATCGGCCTGACCGAGTTCTTCGTCGGCGCGATCGTCGTCGCGACCGTCGGCAACGCCGCCGAGCACTGGGTCGCCGTGCTCGTCGCGCACAAGAACAAGATGGACCTGTCGGTCAACATCGCGATCGGGTCGAGCGCCCAGATCGCGCTGTTCGTCGCACCGGTGCTCGTGCTCGTCTCGTTCGTGCTGGGCCCGGCCCCGATGCCGCTCGTCTTCAACGGCTTCGAGCTGGGGGCCTTCCTGCTGGCGGTGCTGATCGCCAACCACGTCACGGCGGAGGGCGAGTCGACGTGGTTCGAAGGGGTGCAGCTGCTGGCCGTCTACGCCGTCGTCGCGCTCGCCTTCGCGTTCGCGTGAGCGACGGCGGCGGGGCGGGCGCGGCGCCGTGCGGCACCTGCGCCCGCGGGCGGTTCAGTCCTCCCGCCCGACCTCCTGGTCGTCGTCCTCGAGCTCGTCGGCGAACTCGTCGCCGTCGTCGGTGATCGCGTTGGCGGCGCCGGCGTGGTAGGTGACCTGGAAGCGCTCCAGCAGCTCGTCGCGCTCGGCCTCGTCGATCGGCGACTCGTCGGAGACGAGGACCCAGTCGGCGCCCTCGGCGTCCTCCATGTTGAAGACGGCCTGGTCCATCTCGGGCGAGTCGTCGACGACGACGAGCACCTCGGTCTGGGGGTTGAAGTAGGTGCCGGGGCGGACGAGCAGCTCGTCCAGCTCGAAGCGTCGAAGTTCTGCCATGTCGGCAGCGTACCCCTCCGGTCGGGCGGTCAGACGCCGGACACGCCGGTCCGGCCGCGGGCGCGCCCCGCGAACGGAGGCGGCCGGGGAACCGCCGCGCGCGGACGCCGCCGCGGGTAGCGTCGGGCGGGAGATGTGGCGACGCCTGCGAAGGAGGAGCTTCGCGCCCAACCGTCCCGCGGTGTGGCCGGAGCAGTGGGGCCTCGTGCTGCTCACCGCGGTCGTCCTCGTCGTCTCGATCGCGGTGGTCGTCACCGTGCTGACGCGCGCCTGATCCCAGCTGCCACGGGGCTTTTTGTCGCGTTGCGACGGCACGCCGTTGCCCGCTCGCAGAGCGTTCGCTACCCTAGCGCGGAGTCGTTGACTGACCAGTCAATCTGTCGTCCGCAAGCGTCGGAGTCACGCACGCGGAACACCGCACCGCTTCAAGGAGCAAACACCGTGGTCGATTTCACGCTCACCGACGAGCAGAAGAACCTGCGCGAGATGGCGCACGACTTCGCCAAGAACGAGATGCGCCCCGTCGCTTGGGAGTACGACAAGGACGGCACCTGGCCCGAGGACATCATCAAGAAGGCCTGGGAGCTCCAGCTGATGAACAACCACATCCCCGAGCAGTACGGGGGAGTGGGCCTCGGCTATCTCGACGGTTGCGTCATCGAGGAGGAGCTCGCCTGGGGCTGCTCCGGCATCCAGACGACGGTCGGCTGCAACGGCCTCGCGACCGCGCCGCTGATCCTCGGCGGCTCGCACGAGCTGAAGAAGGAGTACCTCGGCCGCCTGACCGAGGAGCCGCTGCTCGCCTCCTTCTGCCTCACCGAGCCCGACGCCGGCTCCGACGTCTCCGGGATGAAGACCACTGCCGTCAAGAAGGGCGACAAGTGGGTCATCAACGGCTCCAAGTGCTTCATCACCAACGGCACCTACGCCAACTTCTACACCGTCTACGCGAAGACCGACAAGGACGCCGGCCACCGCGGCATCTCGGCCTTCATCGTCCCGCGTGACGCGGGCGTCGTGGTCGACAAGAAGGAAGACAAGATGGGCCAGCGGGCCTCCAACACCGCGACCATCACCTTCCCCGAGGTCGAGATCCCCGCCGACCACCTGATCGGCGAGGAGAACAAGGGCTTCAAGCTCGCGATGATGACGCTCGACCGCACCCGCCCGGGCGTCGCGGCGATGGCGACCGGCATCGCGCGCGCCGCGATGGAGTTCGCGATCGACTACTCCAAGGAGCGCGTCCAGTTCGGCGTGCCGATCGCGATGCACCAGGCGATCCAGTTCATGATCGCCGACATGGCGACCGACGTGGAGGCCGCCCGCCTCCTGACCTGGAAGGCCGCCTCCCAGCTCGACAACGGCGAGCGCAACACGCTCGTCTCCTCGCACGCGAAGCGCTTCGCCGCCGACGCCGCGATGAAGGTCGCGACCGACGCCGTCCAGGTCTACGGCGGCTACGGCTTCATCAAGGAGTACCCGGTCGAGAAGCTGATGCGCGACGCCAAGATCATGCAGCTGTACGAGGGCACCGCCCAGATCCAGCGCCTCGTGATCGCGCGCGAGACGCTGCTCCCGCGCCGCGCGGAGACGCCGGCCGCCGCGTAACCGGCCGCCCGCAGCACGCTCGCGTCGCGAGAGAGGCCCCGGGGCGACCCGGGGCCTCTCTGCGTCCGGGAGCCGATCTGCCGCCGCGGCGCGGCGGCGGCGCTACTTGAAGCTGACCAGGTAGCTGCGCGCGTTCGCCGGCGTGAGGATCGCGTTGCCGTAGAAGCGCACGTGCACCCGCAGCTTGCTCTTGCCGCTCGGCGGCGCGGCGCGCATCCGCAGCCGGTAGCTGCAATGGCCGCTCGCCAGTCTGATGCGGCGGTGGGCGACGGTCCGCTTGTCGCTCGTGAAGCGGACGCCGACGATCCCGTTGCAGCCGTCGGCGACCGAGACGCCGTCGGCCAGTCGCAGCACGCCGCTGGTGACGAAGTACGGGTGCGAGCGGCGCTGGCGCGTCGGCTTGGACTTGGCGCTCAGTCTCGCGGGCGGGAACGGGCCGGTCGTGAAGACGGTGTCGGGCCCGACGACCGTCCCTCTGCGGTTGGAGACGACCGTTCGGAAGTGGTAGGTCGTCTGCGCCTGCAGGCCGGTCAGCGGCACTCTCACCGCGACGGGCTGGACGCCGGCCGGGACCGTCGCCGCGAACGTCTCGGCGCCGTAGGTGTTGGCCGTCCCGAACTGGAACTTGTACGTCGTCGCCGCGCCGTTGGGGTTGATCAGCGCCGTCAGCGTGACGCTGTTGGCGTACGGCGCGAAGGGCGCGGTGCCGAGGATCGCGGGCGCTCTCGCCGGCGGCAGCTCGGTTCTGAAGCTGCGGTCGCTGCCGACCGTCGTCCCGTCCGCGTTGGTCGCGACGACCCGGTAGTGGTAGGTCGTCCCCGGCGTCAGCCCGCCGAGGCGGAAGCTGACGTCTCTGCCGCTCGTGCCTCTGCCGGCCGAGCGGTTCGGCGTCTGCTGGCCGTAGGTCGTCGCGGTGCCCCACTGGAACGAGTAGGTCGTCGGCGCGCCCTGGGGGTTGACGGTGCCGCGCAGCGTCACGGCGGTCGTGCCGACCGAGGCCGCGGTGCGGGTCGCGACGGTCGGGCTCGCCGCCTGCGCCGTGGCCGCGACGGTCGCGAGCGACGCGCTCGCCACGAGGACCGCGGCGGCGGTGCTCGCCAGTCGTTCTCGCATCAACTGTCAGTCCTCCACGTTCCGGGTTCCGGTCCCGCGCTGCTCGAACACCGCTCGCTGGTGGGAAGTTGCGGCAGCCGGCTCTGTCAGCATCCGTGCCCCGTGTGCCGATTTCGCATGCAGCGAAGCCCCGCAGGGGCCGCCTGATGGGCCGCGCCCGCGCCGCGCTGGAGCTGTCCGGCCTCGCCGAGCAGGTCGAGGCGCTGTGGGCCGACCCGGCGCGCTGGGGCGCCTTCGTCGACGGCTTCGAGCGGATCGTCGAGCTGGACCCGTCCTGGCCGGCGCCGGGCGCGCGGCTGGTGTGGGAGTCGCATCCCGGCGGCCGCGGCCGCGTCGTCGAGAAGGTGCTGCGCCACGAGCCCGGCGTGGAGCTGCTGATCGAGCAGGACGACGACACGCTCAGCGGCGTGCAGCGGCTGGCGTTCGCGCCGCTCGAGGACCCGGCCCGGCCGCGCGTCGGCGTCGCGCTGGAGCTGGAGTACCGGCTGCTCAGACGCGGGCCGTTCATGCTGCTCGCCGACCCGCTGTTCGTGCGGCGGGCGCTGCGCGACTCGCTGCGGCGGACGCTGGAGCGCGCCGGCCGCGAGCTGCGCTGAACGGGCGCTCCTGGGGGTCCGGGCGGCCGGCCGTCCATAGAATCGGCCGCGACCCACATCCGAGGAAGGGCAAGCATGTTCGTGTTCAAGGCCGCTGTCGTCGGGGCCGGCACGATGGGCGGGGAGATCGCGTTCACGATCGCCTCGGCAGGCATTCCCGTCGTGCTGAAGGACGTCGACCGGAGATTCGTCGACCAGGGGCTGGAGAAGGCCCGCTCGATCTGGCAGGGCCAGGTCGACGCCGGCAAGCTCGCGCCCGAGGCGCTGGAGGAGCGCCTGGCGCTGATCACCGGCACGACCGACTACGACCTGTTCGGCGACGTCGACTTCGTGATCGAGGCCGTCCCGGAGCGGATCGAGCTCAAGCAGACGGTCTTCGCCGAGCTCGACGACGTCACGCCCGGCCACGCGATCCTCGCCTCCAACACCTCGGCGCTGCCGATCAGCGAGATCGCGGAGGCGACCAGCCGCCCCGACCGCGTCGTCGGCTTCCACTACTTCTACCCGGCCTCCGTCATGCGGCTGATCGAGGTCGTCGAGGGGATCGAGACCTCGCCCGAGACGACGCAGGCGGCGATGACCTTCGCGCAGACGATCCGCAAGAGCGCGATCCGCTGCGACGAGGCGCCCGGCTTCGTCGTCAACCGCGTCCTCAACAGCTCCTTCGGCGAGGTCTTCCGCTTCCAGGAGCAGACCGGCCTGCCGATCGCCGAGATCGACAGAGCGATGACCGACGCGAGCGCGACCCCGATGGGCCCGTTCTTCCTCGTCGACCTGCTCGGCCTCGACACCGTCGGCCACGTCGGCCGCTACCTCAACGACAGCTTCGGCGACCGCTTCCCGCTCCACGCCGGGATGCTGGAGCGGATCGAGCGCGGCGACCTCGGCACGAAGACCGGCAAGGGCTTCTACGAGCACGGCGGCGGCGCGCCGGTCCCGACCGAGACGGGCGGCGAGGGCCCCGGGGGCGACGCCTCCGAGGTCGTCGAGCGATTCCGCCTGAAGGCGCTCGTCGAGGCCTGCCTCGTGCTGGAGGAGGGGATCGCCTCCACGAAGGACATCGACCTCGGCCTGATGGCCGGCGCCGGCCTCGTGCCCGGCCCGTTCGCGCGCGCCGACCAGGAGGGCCTCGACGCCGTCCTGACGCGGCTGGAGCAGGCGCAGGAGGCGTGGGGCGAGCACTTCGCGCCGCCGGCGATCCTCCGCCGCCTCGTCGCGCAGGGCCGCCTCGGCGCGGGCAGCGGCCAGGGCTTCTTCGCCTACCCGCAGCCCGACGCGGGCTGGGAGGAGGGCCCGGTCAAGCTGGAGACGCGCGGCCCGGTCGCGATCGCCTGGCTCGCCAGCCCGCCGGCCAACTCGCTCTCGCCGGCCGTGATCGCCGAGCTGCGCAGAGCGTGGCAGCAGGTCGACGGCGACCCGCAGCTGCGCGTCTTCCTGCTCGCCTCCGGCAATCCGCAGCTGTTCTGCGCCGGCGCCGACCTGAAGGCGTTCGCGAAGATGGACGCCGCCGCCGGCCGCTCGCTGCTCGACGACACGCACGACCTGCTGCGCTCGTGGGAGCGCTCCTCGACCGTCACGATCGCGGCCGTCAACGCGCTCGCCTTCGGCGGCGGCTGCGAGATCGCGATGGCCTGCGACATCCGCATCGCCGCCGCCTCGGCGAGCTTCGGTCAGCCGGAGATCAACCTCGGCATCATCCCCGGCTTCGGCGGCACGCAGCGGCTGCCGCGCCTGGTCGGCGAGGCGAAGGCGAAGGAGATGAACCTCGTCGGCGACCCGATGTCGGCCGAGGAGGCCTACGAGTTCGGCCTCGTCAACCGCCTCGTGCCCGACCACGAGCTGCTCGACACCGCGCTCGCGTGGGCGCGCAAGCTCGCCGGCCAGGCGCCGCTCGCGGTCCAGCAGATCAAGCAGGTCTCGGCGGTCGCCGACCTCGACGAGGGCGTCGACGAGGAGAAGAAGGGCTTCGCGATCGTCTTCGGCTCCGAGGACGCGAAGGAGGGCATCGGCGCCTTCCTGCAGAAGCGCGCCCCGAGATTCCAGGGGAAGTAGGGATGCGCGGCGCGACGGACGGCTTCGACGCGGCGGGGAGAGACCCCGCCGCCGCCGTCGCGCTGCTCGCCGAGCGGATCCGCGCGGCCCGCTCGGTCGTCGCGCTGACCGGCGCGGGGATCTCGGTGCCCTCCGGGATCCCCGACTTCCGCACGCCGCGGACCGGCCTGTGGGAGAACGTCGATCCGATGGAGGTCGCGCACATCGACGCCTGGCGACGCGACCCCTCCCGCTTCTGGATGTTCTACGGCGACCGCTTCCAGTCGCTGCGCTTCAAGCGCCCCAACCGCGCCCACGAGCTGCTCGTCGAGCTGGAGCGGCGGGGCCTCGTCGACGCCGTCGTCACGCAGAACGTCGACCGCCTCCACGAGCAGGCCGGCAGCGGCACGGCGCGCGAGGACGGCGGCGGCGAGCTGATCGAGCTGCACGGCACGATCTCGCACTCCTCGTGCCTCGCCTGCGGCCGCCGCTACCCGCTGGAGGAGGTGCAGGAGCGGCTCGACAACGACGTCCAGGGCGTGCCGCGCTGCGACTGCGGGCGGCCGCTCAAGCCCGACGTCGTGCTGTTCGGCGAGCTGCTGCCGCAGGCGGCGCTGGAGCAGGCGCAGACGCTCGCGCTGAAGGCTGACCTGCTGCTCTGCATCGGCTCGTCGCTGGAGGTCTATCCGGTCGCCGAGCTGCCGTCGCTGACGCTGCGCCGCGGCGGCGAGGTCGCGCTGCTGACGCAGGGCCCGACCCGCTTCGACCGCGACGCGATCGTCAAGCTCGACGGCGACGTCGTCGCAGAGCTGGAAGCGCTCGTCGCGGCCTTGGACTAGAGGGCGTTTGCCTCGGCAAGGGTCCGGGCGCGCAGGATCGCCTCCAGCCGGCCCAGCGCTCGGTCGAGCGTCTCGGCCGCGTCGGGGCCGAGCACGCCGGCGATCGCGGCGTCGCCGAGCGCGTCGACCGCGTCGTGCAGCTCGCGCAGCTCGTCGAGCCGCTCCGTCAGCCGGTCGGCCTGCGGCGTCTTCGGCAGCTCGTGGAGCGCGGCGTCGTAGGCGGTGCGCAGCTCCAGCGCCGCCTCGCGCAGCTGGCGGTGGTCGAGGTCGTGGCG
>JAEXXR010000579.1 GCA_023405705.1 Actinomycetes bacterium | reverse complement strand
CCAGCAGCCCGCCCTGCTGCTCGCCGAGGCCGCGGTAGGGCCCGATCGGCGAAGCGAGCCACATCGCGCCCGCGGCCGCGTACTCCTTCAGCTTGACGTCGGAGCGGCTGCGGTTGAACGCGCCGTCGAGCAGCGGGGCGATGCCGACGTCGAAGCCGCGCACGAGCTCGCCGAGCGCTCTGAAGCCGACGTAGCCGTGACAGGTGTAGCGGCGGTCGCGCAGGCCGAGGTCTATGCCGACCGAGACGATGCGCAGGCGCGGGTGCGCTTCGAGCAGCCGCTCGAAGGTCTGCGCGAGCCGCAGCTTCTCCAGGTCCTCGGCGTGCTCGATCGCGCCCGTGTAGCCGAGCACGATCCCGTCGCCAGCCGGCCGCGGGCGCTCGACGGCGGCGACCTGGTTCCTGATCACGACGGTGCGCGCGACGCCCGCGTCGCGGTAGATCCGTGCGATCTCGTCGCTCGGCGTCGTCATCATGGCGGCGCTGCGCGCGATCTCGACCGAGCGCTTGAAGACCTGCCGCGTGGCGCGGCGGCCGTGGCCGTTGACCTTGCGCGTGACCTTCGGCAGGGCGGAGAGGTCGTCGTCGTTGTCCCAGAGGACGGCGACGCCGTCCTGCGCGCATCGCCGCACCAGCTCGACGTGCTCGGGGTAGGAGGCGCGGTGAAGGAAGAGGGCGTCGCACGGCGGCAGCCGGTAGCCGGCCTTCAGCGCCGCGCCCGCGTGGTGGAGCGCGACCGTGTGACCGCGCTGCCCGAGCGCGGTCAGCGGCAGCACCGCCCGGTAGTAGCCGTTCGCGGTCTCAGGGTCGGCCATTCCGACGATTCTCACGGCAGGATTATGGAGCGTCGAGCAAGCGCCGGGCAAGCAGGAACTGACGGCAGCCGACCTGTCATCCTGAGCGTTCGCATGAGCACGCCTCCAGCCACACCCCGCAAGCAGCGCCCGCCCCGGTTCGCCGAGCTGGAGGTGACGATCGACGACCTCGCCTTCGGCGGCAACGGCGTCGCGCGCCACGAGGGCTACGTCCTGTTCGTGCAGGGCGCGATCCCCGGCGACCGCGTTCGCGCGAAGGTCACGAAGACCAAGCGCGACTACGGCGAGGCGATAACGACCGAGGTGCTGGAGCCGAGCCCGGACCGGATCGCTCCGGTCGCGCAGCATCCGGGCGCGCCGTGGCAGGTGATGCCGTACGAGAAGCAGCTGGAGATCAAGGCCAGGCAGGTCGACGACGCGCTGCGGCGGCTCGGCAAGCTCGGCGGCTTCGAGCTGGAGCCGATCGTCCCGGCGCTGGAGACGTGGCGCTACCGCAACAAGCTCGAGTACTCGTTCGGCACCGAGGGGACGGCCGAGAGAGGCGAGCTGATCTTCGGCTTCCACGCCCCCGGCGAGTGGGACAGGATCGTCCCGATCGACGACTGCATGCTCGCCTCCGAGAGAGGCAACGCGATCCGCGAGCAGGTGCTCGCCTTCTGCAAGGACCAGGGCCTGGAGCCGTACGACCGCCGCACGCGGCGCGGCTTCCTGCGCAACTGCGTCGTGCGCGAGGGCCGTCGCACCGGCCAGTTCCAGGTCCGGCTCGTGACGATGCCGGGCAAGCTCGACGAGGACGCCTTCGCCGACGCGGTCGACGCCGACGGCCTGCTGTGGACCCAGTACGACGGGCTCGGCGAGACGACGACCAGCGGCGAGACGACGCTGATCTCCGGCAGCGAGTACCTCGAGGAGGAGCTCAGCGGGATGACGTACCGCGTCTCCCCGCACGCCTTCTTCCAGGTCAACACCGAGATGGCGGAGAAGCTCTACGCGCTCGCCGGCGACTACGCCGCGCTGGCCGGCTACGAGCGGCTCTACGACCTCTACTGCGGGATCGGCACGGTCGGCCTCTCGATGGCGCCGCGCGCCGGCGAGCTGTGGGGCCTGGAGATCGTCGAGCCGGCGATCGCCGACGCGATCGTCAACGCGAGACTGAACGCGATCGACAACGCCCACTTCTTCGCGGGCGACGTCCGCACCGCGCTGAGAGAGCTGGTCGCGAAGGCCGGCTCGCCGGACACGGTCGTCGTCGACCCGCCGCGCGCCGGCCTCTCGCAGAAGGTCGTCAGACGGATCGTCGACGCCTCGCCCAAGCGGGTCGTCTACATCTCCTGCAACCCGACGACGCTGGCGCCGAACGCGGCCCAGCTGGTCGAGGCCGGCTACGTGCTGCGGCGCGTGCGCCCGGTCGACATGTTCCCGCAGACGCCGCACATCGAGTGCGTCGCGCTGCTGGAGCGCGTGTAGCGGCGAGGGAGCTGCCCGGCGCGGCCGGGCTGCGGCGGCCGCTAGCATCGCCGCCGCGATGGTGACGATCGAAGAGCTGACGATCGCCGACGAGCCGGCCGCCTGGGCCGCTCTCGGCTTCGCGGTCGACGGCGACCGCTGCCGGCTCGGCGAGGTGACCGTGCGTCTGGCGGGTCGCGACGCCGGGCGCGGTCTCTTCGGCTGGACGTTGCGCGGCCTCGGCGCGGGTGACGTCGCACTCGACGGCCTCGTGACCGCGCATGCCGATGGGCAGACGCACGTCGGCGACGACGCCGCACCGCCGCACCCCAACGGCGTCGAGGCGATCGACCACGTCGTCGTGATCTCGCCGCGGCTCGACCGCACGATCGCGGCGTTGGAGGCGGCCGGGCTCGACCTGCGCCGGATCCGCGAGGAGCCGACCCCGGCCGGCGCGCCTCGGCAGGCGTTCTTCCGGCTCGGCGCGGAGATCGTCGAGGTCGTGCAGGAGCCGGCCGAGGTCTCCGCGAGACTCGGCGGGTCCGAGCGCCCGGCCTTCTTCTGGGGCCTCGCGCTGCGCTGCCCCGACCTCGACGCGACCGTCGCCGGCCTTGGCGAGGCGCGCGCGGGCAGCGTCCGTGACGCCGTCCAGCCGGGCCGCCGGATCGCCTCGCTGCGCCGCGACGCGGGCCTCGCGCTGCCGATCGCGCTGATGAGCGCCTGAACAGGCAACAGAAATCTGTTGCACCCGCAGGTAGGGTGAGCCGATTCCCACCCTCCCCGAGAGGAGTCCCCTTGTTCCGCACCATCCGTGCGCTGCCGCTCGCGCTCGTCGCAGCGGTCGCCCTGTTCGCCGCGGCGCCCGCGCTCGCCGGCGCGACGTCGAAGGCGAAGGCCGCGGCGACCGCCGAGTGCCCGATCTTCACCGTCGTCGAGGACGACCCGCAGGCCGGCTTCGACGCCGGCAGATACCACCGCCTCAACTTCAGCCCGCAGATCAGAACGCTGACCTGCGACGACACGTACCACCTCTTCCGCAGCTACCTCTACAACCCGAGAAGCATGCGCGGCTGGACCGTCGGCCCGCTCACCTCGAGACTGAGAGGCGCGGAGGGCAGACGGTTCACCAAGAGAGGCTCGAACGGCAGAATCGGCTTCGACGTCTGGCGCTTCACCAGAGGGTCGAGCAGAACCGGCAGATAGCCGCGAGCGCCCGCGCCGGGTCGCTGCGTCCCGGGCCGCGCCCGCGTCTACGCCGCGGCGGCGAGCTGGCCGACGCGTCCCGGCGCGTCCGTCTCCAGCTCGGCGTCGCGGAAGCGTCGCAGCGCGGCCGCGATCTGGCGGTAGGTCTCGGCGTGGAAGCCCATCCCCAGGTGCGAGGCGTCGACCTCGACGTGCTCGGCGCCCTCGTCGAGGCAGGAATGCCAGTCGACGATCCCGTCCCGCCGCGAGTAGATCGAGACGTAGCCGACCTCGGCCGGCAGCGGCGTGCGCAGGTTCTCGCGCAGCGGCTCGCAGCAGGCGCCGTCGCGGCAGCCGGGCTGCAGCAGCCCGGGGACGCCGAGCGCGCCGAGGCGGCCGACCAGCTCGACGTTGGCGCGCACGAGCGGATGGATCATCAGCGGGTCGATCAGCGGCGAGCCGAGCGTGACGACGCCGCTCACCAGCTCCGGCCGGCGGCCGGCGAGCGCACGCGCGTGGGCGCCGCCGCGGCTCTGGCCGATCAGCGTCACGC
>JAEXXR010000615.1 GCA_023405705.1 Actinomycetes bacterium | reverse complement strand
AGCACGGCTGCGCGGCCGAGAGCGGCGCCCGGGAGCGGTCGGCGCGCGGCCGCTCGGCACCGGCCGCGGCCGGTCCCCGCCGCGCGGGTACGATCGCCGCATGTCCTGGCATGTCTACCTCTCCGGCGAGATCCACACCGGCTGGCGCGCGCGCATCGCGAACGGGCTGATGGAGGAGGATCTCGACGTCGAGCTGAGCGCTCCCGTCACCGAGCACGCCGCGAGCGACGACGTCGGCGTCGCGATCCTCGGCCCCGAGCAGCGCGACTTCTGGAAGGACCACAAGGGCGCCGGGATCAACGCGATCCGCACGCGCACGCTGATCGAGCAGGCCGACGTCGTCGTCGTCCGCTTCGGCGAGGAGTACCGGCAGTGGAACGCCGCCTTCGACGCCGGCTACGCCGCGGCGCTCGGGAAGCCGCTGATCACGCTCCACCCCGAGCAGCACGACCACGCGCTGAAGGAGATCGACCGCGCCGCGCTCGCCGTCACGCGCGAGCCCGAGCAGGTCGTCGACATCCTCCGCTACGTCCTCAACGGGCGCCTGCCGCGCCGCTGACCCCGCACCGCGCAGCGCACGCGGGCGGCCGATGCGGTCGCCCGCCCGCCGTCGCACCTGATTGACGCCTCTCGCAGCGGGTATCCCGCTGGTACACGAGGAGGAGGTCCCCATGCATGCAGGAACGCGGAGCCGACGGCTGCTGGCAGTCGGCGCGAGCGCGGTCGTGCTCGGAGTCGCTGGATGCGGAGGCGACGACGACGACGGGGGCGGGGGAGGCGGCGCGACGACCGGAACGGGCGCCGCGGCGGAGGCTCCTGCCGACACGTCGTTCGACCAGACGATCGGCGTGCTGCTGCCGCTGACCGGCGACCTGTCGCCGTTCGGCGCGCCCGGCAGAAAGGCCGCCGACCTGGCGCTCTCGCAGGTTCAGGAGGCGGCGAGAGCCGGCGGCGTCGAGACGAGCGTCTCGATCGAGTCGGCCGACACCGAGTCGAGCCCGCAGGCGGCCGTGCAGGCGGCGCGGCAGCTGATCTCGGGCGGGGCGTCGTGCCTCGCCGGCCCGTGGGCGTCGTCGGAGACGCTCGCGGTCGCGGAGTCGGTCGCGTCGCGGCAGAGAACGCCGATCGTGTCGCCGTCCTCGACCGACGCGGCGATCAGCGACCTCGACGACGACGGCTTCGTCTGGCGCACGGCGCCGTCGGACAACCTGCAGTCGCGCGCGCTCGCGGACACCGTCGAGGAGGAGCTCGGCGGCACCGACTTCACGATCTCGCTCGCGGCTCGCAACGACGCCTACGGCCAGGGCTTCATCGAGAAGTTCAGAGCGGCGTGGGAGGAGAAGGGCGGCAGAACGACCGGCCCGGTGCTCTACGACCCCGAGCAGCCGAGCTACAACTCCGAGGCGGCCGAGATCGTCAGAGGCGATCCCGACGCGTACGTGATCATCGACTTCTTCGAGACGTACGGGAAGATGGGCGCCTCGCTCGTCCGCACCGGCGAGTTCGACGCCGGCAGACTGTTCACCGCCGACGGCCTGGCGTCGGACAGAATCCCCGACACGATCCCGGCCAGAGCGCTGATCGGCGCGCGCGGCACGCGGCCCGGCACGCCGGAATCCGGCGCGGTCGTCGAGGCGTTCGGGAGACTGTGGAGAGAGGCGGGCGGCGCGCCGCGGCAGACCTTCGACGCGCAGAACTTCGACGCGACGATGCTCTGCTACCTCGGTGCGCTGGCAGCCGGCGGCGCCGACGGCACCGACATCTCCGAGCAGCTGCAGGCGGTCTCCGCGCCCCCGGGCAGAAGATTCACCTTCATGAACCTGTCCGACGGGATCAGAGCGATCGCCGCCGGCGAGGAGGTCGACTTCGACGGCGTCACCGGCCCGATCGACTTCGACGACAACGGCGACCCGACCGCCGCGACGTACGAGGTCTACAGATACGGCGACGACTCCGTGCTGAGAGTCGAGCGCCAGTTCGAGGCGAGAGCCGCGGAGTAGCGGAGCGGCGTCATGGCCCCGGAGGCCGACACCGCGCCGGCGTCCGCGTCCCGGGAGGAGCCCCGGGACGCGGCGTCCGCCTCCGCGCTCGCGGCGCTCGGCGGCAGCCGCGGGCCGCTGCTGGTCACCGCGGCGCTGATCGTCGCGATCGCGCTCGCGCTGATCGTCGCCTACGGGCTCCACGACACCGCCCAGCGCGCCGTCAACGGCCTCGTCTCGGGCAGCTACTTCGCGCTCGGCGCGGTCGGCCTGACGCTCGTCTACGGGACGCTGCGGCTGGTCAACTTCGCGCACGGCGACCTGCTCACCTTCGGCGCCTACATGGCCTTCCTCGCGAACGTCACGTGGGGGACGCCGCTGATCGTCGCGGTGCTGTTCGCCGTCGTGCTGACGGCCGCGCTCGGGGTCCTGAGCGAGCGCGTGATGTGGCGGCCGATGCGCGCCAGAGGGGCGGGGCTGCTGCAGCTGATGCTGATGACGCTCGGCCTCGCGTTCGTGATCCGCTACGGGATCCAGATGATCTGGGGGACGATCCCGCGGCGGCTCGACGTCGACGTCACCAGCTCGATCTCGTTCCTCGGCCTGCGGATCGGCCGCACCGAGCTGATCGTCGTGATCACCGGCTTCGTCGTCCTGTGCGCGGTCGGCGTGATGCTGCGGCGGACCTCGCTCGGCCGCCAGATGCGCGCGCTCGCGGACGACATGGGGCTGGCCGAGGTGACCGGGATCGACACCGACCGCGTCGTGATCGCGACGTGGATCTTCGCCGCCGGCCTCGCCGGTCTGGCGGGCGTCCTCTACACCGCCGCGATCGGAACGATGACGCCCAACCTCGGCTTCTTACTGCTGCTGAGCCTGTTCGCCGCGGTGATCCTCGGAGGCATCGGCAACGCCTTCGGCGCGCTCGCCGGCGGCCTGCTGCTCGGCCTCGCGCAGGAGTGGTCGACGCTCGTGATCGACGCGCGCTGGAAGGTCGCGGTCGGCTTCGGGATCCTGATCCTGGTGCTGATCGTGCGGCCGCAGGGGCTGTTCGGGCGCAAGGAGCGGACGCTGTGAACCCCGTCTTCGCGGTCAGCCTCGACGCGCTCACCTCGGCCGACTTCTGGATCGGCGTCGGCGTGCTCGCCGGCACCTACACGATCTTCACGCTCGGCCTGCAGCTGAACGTCGGCTTCACCGGCATCATCAACTTCGGCCAGGCCGGCTTCATGGCGATCGGCGCCTACGCGATGGGGATCCTCGTGATCAGAGCCGAGTGGTCGCTGTGGGCGGCGCTGCCGGTCGCGACGCTGATCGCGATGGCCGCCGGCGTGCTGATCGGCCTGCCGTCGCTGCGATTGCGGGCCGACTACTTCGCGATCGTGACGATCGCGTTCGCCGAGATCGTCCGCTACGTGGCGCAGAACGCGCGCGGGCTGACCGGCGGCAACCAGGGCCTGCTCGGCTTCGACGACCAGTGGCTCGACGTCTCCGACACGATCCTCGGCTGGCTGCCCGAGTCGATGCAGGACCAGTTCCTGCTGCCGCTGCTGATCGTCGTGTGGCTCGCGGTCGCGCTGCTGACGCTGCTGCTGTGGCTGCTCCAGCGCAGCCCGTGGGGGCGCGTGCTGCGAGCGATCCGCGAGGACGAGGACGCCGCCCGCGCGCTCGGCAAGAACGTGCTCGCCTACAAGCTGCAGTCGATCGCGCTGGCCGCAGCGCTCGGCGCGATCGCCGGCTACTTCCTCGCGCTCAACCTCAGCTTCCTCAGCCCGGAGTCGTTCGAGCCGCAGTTCACCTTCATCGGCTTCACGATCCTGATCCTCGGCGGGCTGGCCAGCTACGTCGGCGTCGCGCTCGGCTCGCTGATCATCTGGACGCTGCTGGAGGCGACCCGCTTCATCGACCTGCCGCTGGCGGCGGAGAAGGTCGCGGCGCTGCGGTTCGTGATCGTCGGGATCGCGCTGATCCTGCTGGTCGCCTTCCGGCCGCAGGGGATCCTCGGCAGACGGGAGGAGATGGTGCTGCGTGACTGAGCCGAGCGAGGCGACCGGCGCGGGCGACGCGGTTCCCCGTGAGCCAGCGCAGCAGCTCCTGCGCGTCGAGCAGGTCGTGAAGCGGTTCGGCGGCGTGCGCGCCGTCGACGGCGCCTCCTTCGACGTGAAGGCCGGCTCGATCACGGCGCTGATCGGGCCCAACGGCGCCGGCAAGACGACGCTCTTCAACGTCGTCACCGGCTTCGAGCGGGCCGACGGCGGCGAGGTCGTCTACGACGGCAGATCGGTCAGCGGCCGGCCGGCCCACGCGATCGCCCGCTGCGGGATGGTCCGCACCTTCCAGATCACGAAGGCGCTCGCGGCGATGCCGGTGCTCGACAACATGACGCTCGCCGCGCCGCGCCAGCCCGGCGAGCACCTCGCCGGCGTGATCGCGCGGCCGGTCGCGTCGCGCAGGCGCGAGCGGGCGGTGCGCGAGCAGGCGCGCGAGCTGCTGTCCAGATACGGCCTGGAGGCGAAGGCCGACGACTACGCCGGCACGCTCTCCGGCGGCCAGCGCAAGCTGCTGGAGCTGGCGCGCGTGCTGATGTGCGAGCCGCGGATGGTGCTGCTCGACGAGCCGATGGCCGGCGTCAACCCGACGCTGGGCGCGAAGCTGATGGAGCACGTCCACGCGCTGCGCGACCAGGAGCGGACGACCTTCCTGCTGATCGAGCACGACATGGAGGTCGTGATGGGCCACTCCGACCGCGTCGTCTGCATGGCGCAGGGGAGGGTGATCGCCGACGGCGAGCCCGAGGCGGTCCGCTCCGACCCGCGCGTGATCGACGCCTACCTGGGCGGGGCGGTCTGATGACCGGCGACCCGGTTGCCGGAGACGGCCCGCTCGAGGCCGGCGGCGGTGCCGGACCTGAGGCGCGCCCGCCCGACGGCGGCGAGGGCCGGCCGATGGCCGAGCCGCTGCTGCGGACCGAGGGCCTCGTCGCCGGCTACGTGCCGGAGGTCGACATCGTCGGCGGCGTCGACGTCGAGCTGCGGCCGGGCGAGATCGTCACGATCGTCGGCCCCAACGGCGCCGGCAAGTCGACGCTGCTGAAGGCCGTCTTCGGGCTGCTGAAGCCGCGCGCCGGGCGGGTGGTGCTGCGCGGCGGCGACATCGCCGGGCGGCGCACCCACGACGTCTCGCGCTCCGGCGTCGCGTACGTGCCGCAGCTCGGCAACGTCTTCCCGAGCCTGACGGTCGAGGAGAACCTCGAGCTGGGCGCGCTCGCGCGCAAGGGCGCCGACGTCGGCGAGCGGACGGCGGCGATGTACGCGATGTTCCCGCGCCTGGGCGAGCGCCGCCGCCAGCCGGCCGGGACGATGTCCGGCGGCGAGCGGCAGATGGTCGCGATGGCGCGCGCGCTGATGCCCTCGCCGGAGATCCTGCTGCTCGACGAGCCCTCCGCCGGCCTCT
Organism: Actinomycetes bacterium; assembly: GCA_023405705.1. Next base: position 572 of record JAEXXR010000615.1, on the reverse strand, counting down.
CGCCGGCCTTCGTCGAGGTGATCTTCGAGAAGGTCGCCGAGATCAACGGCCACGGCGTCGCGGTCCTGATGGTCGAGCAGAACGCCCGCCGCGCGCTGGCGATGTCGACGCGCGGCTACGTGCTCGACCTCGGCCGCAACCGCTTCGAGGGACCGGGCAGAGCGCTGCTGGACGATCCCAGAGTCGCCGAGCTGTATCTCGGCGGCGGGCGTGGGCCGGCGAAGCCGGCGGGCTGATCAGAAACGGCACATTCCTCCGTGTGGGCTGCTCGCGGCGGCCCCGGCACGTCATCTCACGTCGGTGTTTGAGACGGCTTTGTCTCTTGCGGGTTGACAACCAAAAACTTCTCGTTCTATGGTACCCGGGCGGTGCCAGAGTGAACGGTCGCGTTTTCCCGGCATGCCGCGTCGAGTGAGAGAGAGCTGGTGCGGCGCCCCAGGCCGCCGCGCCGCAGGAGGAGGACTCAACGCATGACCTTGTCCAGCGGTCGGCGCGGCGCGCGCGCCGCAGCCGCCGGAGTCGCAGCGGCGTGCGCGCTGGCGGCGGCGCCCGCGGCCCACGCGGCCGACGAC
>JAEXXR010000447.1 GCA_023405705.1 Actinomycetes bacterium | reverse complement strand
TCGCCTGGAAGCGCTTAAACAGTGCGACACGCTCCACGCCCACACGCAGGTGCTGGGCAAGCTGGCGGTCGCGCTCGCGCCGCCCGAGCCGCAGCTCCAGCACGCCGCGCTGCGGCTGACGACGCGCGGCTGGGAGACGCTGCCGCTGCCGGCGCCCGACGGCTCCGGCGCGATCGCCGCGACGATCGACCTGCGCGCCCACCGCGCGCTGGCCGAGCACAGCGACGGCCGCACGCGAGCGATCTCGCTCGGACCGGACCGCGCCGTCGGCGACGTCACGCGCGAGCTGCTCGACGCCGTCCGCGAGCTGGCCGGCGCGGTCGAGATAGACCCGACGCCGCAGGAGGTCGACTGGACCGTCCCGCTCGACGAGGACCGCGAGCACCACCGCTACGACCCCGACGCCGTCGGCGCCTACTTCGCCGCCGCGACGTGGGCGTCGCTCGTGCTGGCCGAGTTCCGCGCGCCGTACCGCGGCCGCTCGACGCCCGTCAACGCCTGGTGGGGCTCGTTCGACCTCGCCGTCAACCTCTTCTCCGGCCAGCCGGCCGCGCCGCCCTCCGACGACTTCCTGATGCGCAACGCGATGGACAGCCAGGAGGTCGCGCTCGGCTGGTGGCCCGGCGACGGCCGCTACGGCCGCCCCGCCTTCTACGCCTACGCCCATCCCGCGCCGGCGCACTTCGCCGAGGGGGCGCTGGAGCCGGCCGCCGCCCGCTGGGACGGCGAGCTGGGCGAGTTCCTGCTCGACTGGGAGGCGCTCGCGAGCGAGCCCGACCCGCATGCCGCCGCGGTCGCCTTCGCCCGCTCCGCCTTCCGCCACGCCTGCGGCGTCTGCGAGTGGGACCCGTCGCTGCTGGCGAGCGCCGAGGGCGATCCGCCGCCGATCCGCTAGCCCGTCTCCCGGCGCGCGCCGGCAAGCGGCACATGCGGTGGCCCGGCACGCACCGCCGGCCGCCGCGCGCCGGGACCGCTGCCGTCGAGCGGGTCTCCTCGACCCACCGGATGACAGAGGTCCGCCGCCGCAGTTGGCACACTGACGCCATGTCCGCGCCCGAGGAAGCGTTCGCGCTCGTCGAGAAGACGCTGCTGGAGGAGCCCGGCACCGCCGCCGCGACCGGCTTCGGCAGAGGCCCGGGCGTGACGGTCGGCGGCAAGATCGCCGCGATGCTCGTCGGCGGAAGGCTGGTCGTCAAGCTGCCGCGGGAGCGCTGCGAGGCGGTCGTCGTCGGCGGCAACGCCGAGCCGCTCAGCATGGGCAGACGGACGATGCGCGAATGGGTCGCGGTCGGCGTCGAGCGCGAGGTCGAGTGGCTCCAGCTCGCCCGCGAGGCGCTCACCTACGTGCGGCCGGGCGGCTGACCCGCGCGCCGTCGGCCGGTCTGCACGCAGGGCGCGAGCGATCGCCGCGCCCTGCGCCCTGCCCGCTCCTAGATCCCCTCGCGGCGATCGTCGGCGGGCGCCTCGGTGGCGCCCTCCTTCTGGTCGCTCTCGGGCTGCGTGCGGGTGACGCGCTCGCAGGAGCCGTTCGGGTTCTCAGGGGTCGCGTCGGCGATCACGTCGTGGACGTCGGCGATCACGCGGTCGCGCCCGTCGCCGCAGCTGATGCGGTCGGCCTCGCCGTCGTAGGTGTGGAAGCGGTCGTTGCCGGCGCCGCCGTCGAGCGTGTCGCCGACGCTGTCGCCGGGGCCGGTCACGTCCTTGCGCGACAGCGCCCACAGGTCGTCGTTGCCGTCCCCGCCGATCACCGTGTCGACGCCCTGGTTGGCGAAGATGCGGTCGCCGCCGGCGCCGCCCTCGACGCGGTCGTCGTCGAAGCCGCCGGAGAGGAAGTCACGGCCGGCGCCACCGGTCACGACGTCGTTGCCGGCGCCGCCGTGAAGCCGCTCGCCGGAGCCCCAGAACGGTCCCCGCAGCCGCCAGCCGAAGCGGCCGGCCGGCGCCGCGAGCGGGTCGCCGCCGCTGACCCGGTCGTTGCCCGGTCCGCCGAAGACCGCGTCGCGGCCGGGGCCGCCGTCGAGCGTGTCGTCGCCGAGGTTGCCGGTGATCAGGTCCGGGCCGTTGCCGCCCTGGATCGTGTCGTTGCCTGCGTTGCCGCGCAGCAGGTCGGCGCCGGCGCCGCCGTCGACCGTGTCGTCGCCCGCGCGGGCGAGCACGCGGTCGGCGCCCTCGAAGGCGCGGATCGTGTCGGCCTGCGCCGTACCGAGCAGCCGCTCACCGCGCGGCGTTCCGTCGATCGTCGCGGCTTGGACAGCGGTCGCTGAGAACGCGAGCACCGGCACGGCGGCGGCGATCGTCAGCGCATGGGTCAGCGTGCGGCGGGGCATCTGCTCCAGCCTCCTCGTCGGGGACGCCTCTTGAACCCGGACCGTCACCGGCAGTTGCGTCGGCGACGCGCCAATCTGTCGCATCGGCGCTCTCGCGAGGGCGCTCGACCCAGCCGGCCGCGGGCTGGCGGCATCTCGACGCCGTACGCCGGCTGACGCCGCCGCCCGCGCCGCGGCGCACCCGTCGCCGCGGGCGCCGCGGACCGGCCTGACCGGCGTCGTTTCGCCCGACCGCCGCGGGCACCTGCGGGCGCATGGAGGCAACGATGCAGACGCGGCCGCTGGCGCTCGTGACGGGCGCCTCCAGCGGCATCGGGCGCGAGCTCGCGAAGGAGTTCGCGCGCCACGACTTCGACCTCGTGATCACCGCGGACGACGTGCCGCAACTGCGCGAGGCCGCGTAGGAGCGGGAGTCGCGCACGTCGTGCAGGCGATGGAGCGGCGCGGCGAGGGCCGGCTGCTGTTCACCTCCTCGATCGCCGCGACGCTGCCCGACACCTACCAGGCGGTCTACAACGCCTCGAAGTCGTTCGTGCAGTCGTTCGCGCTGGCGCTGCGCGAGGAGCTGAAGGGCAGCGGCGTGACCGTCACGTCGCTGATGCCGGGCCCGACCGACACCGAGCTATTCGAGCGCGCGGGGATGGAGGACACGAAGATCGGCGCCGGCGACAAGGACGACCCCGCCGACGTCGCCCGCGACGGCTTCGAGGCGCTGATGGCCGGCGACGAGCGCGTCGTCTCCGCCTCGCTGATGACGAAGCTCCAGGCCGCCGGCAGCCGCGTCCTCCCCGACGCCGCCAAGGCGCGCCTGCAGGGCCGCATGTCCGAGCCAGGCTCGGGCGAGGACTGAGCGGTCGTCAGCCGAGCAGCGCGGCGAGCGCGTCGGCGCCGGCGCGGAGCCGGGCGGCCTCGTCGGACTGGCCGAGGC
>JAEXXR010000436.1 GCA_023405705.1 Actinomycetes bacterium | reverse complement strand
GGCGTCGACCTGCTGCTGCGAGACGACCGCCCGCTCCGCGACCGGCGCCCGCACGGGGCCTCTGGCGCGGCCGAGCAGCGCGGCGCGGAGGCGGCTTCTGAGCACGGCGCGGTCGAGTCTGCGGCCGGCCCGCGGCGGCTCGGCCGTGACCTCGGTCCCGTCGCCGGCTATCTCCAGCCGGCCGGGGAAGGAGGGCCGGTCGACCTGTCTGGCGAGGGTGGCGACGGCGCGGTCGAGCTGATCTGGGTCGATGGTCGCCGCGAGCGAGACGTCGCGGGTCGTGACGAGGCCGGCGAGCGTGGCGAAGGCGCCGTTGAGAAAGCCGGTCCGCCCTTGGTCGAGCGCCGCCTTGACGGAGGCGCCGAGGTCGACCGCGTACCCGGCCTGAGCCGCGCGGACGCCGAGTCTCCTGCCGGCGGCGAGCACGACGATCTCGCGCTGCGGATCGGCGGCGCGCTCCAGGCGGGCGTGCAGCTCGCCGGCGGTCAGCCCGCCGGCCTCGACGCCTGCGATCCGGGTGCCGGGCAGCGCGGCCCCGTCGTGCGTGACCCGCACGACGAGCACGACGGCGGCGAGCGCGACGACCACCCCGGCGATCGCGATCAACGCGATCCGGAGCGGCCTGCGCGAAGCGAAAGAACGACGCGTCGCCGTCAAGAACACTGCTGGTGGCGACCTGACATGCCCTACCTGTCTACCAGGCCCGCCCCGCGGTTCCTGCTCGCCGGCCCTCGTTCTCCACCCCGCGCCACCGCTCCGTGACGCATCGCACGCCGGTCAGACCGCTGCGACGCCGGGTGCCTCGATCGTGAGCGTCACGTGGTGGCGGTTGGTCAGCTCGCGGAGGCGGCGGAGGAACCTGCCGCCGGCCGGCTCGGTGTAGTGGAGCGCGCGCAGGTCGATCACGATCGCCGAGAAGCCGGCGGCGCAGAGCCGCAGGATCTCGACCTCGAGGCGGCTGACGGTCGAGCTGTCGAGGCTGCCGCGGGGCATGACGGTGGCGCGCTCCCAGTCGGTGCGCGTGACGCAGTGCAGCGGCGGCGTCGAGGCGAAGGTCGGGCGGGGATGCAGCATCGGCTGCTCCGCCGCTCAGGCCTGCTGCTGGACGTTGACGGCCTTGGGGCCCTTGTCGCCCGGCTCGGCGTCGTAGGTCACCTTGGCGCCGTCGGCGAGCGAGCGGTAGCCGTCGCCGACGATCGCGCTGTGGTGGACGAACAGGTCCTTCGACTGGTCGTCGGGCGTGATGAACCCGAAGCCCTTGTCGTCACTGAACCACTTCACGGTTCCGGTAGCCATCTGTGCTTCCTCCGGCGTTATGTGCGAGGCGAGCGCGGAGGTTGCGGTGAGGCAGCGACTACGGGCGCAGGGCACTGATTCGCGGATCGGACGATCGCGCGCAGACGACCACCGTATCAGCCCGGGGACCGGTGCGATGGACGCGTGCCGCCGCGAGCCCGCCGGTCGCGCGCTTGCTCCGTGATTCTCCGCAGCGGGCGGCGCAGCGCTACGGATGCGCGGCAGGGCGGTCGATGGCAGGCTGTGGCGGATGCTGCTCGACCAGTCGATGCCGTCGTACGACGGCTTCCTGCGCTGCCGGCGCCTGCTGTCGCCGTCCGTCGGCGTCGTGCTGCGCGCCCAGCTGGGGACGATCGCGGCGACGGCCGACCGCGGCTGACCGGGCGATGGCGGCGGTCGACCTCTACTGGCTTCCGCTCGGCGCGGGCGGGTGGTTCGTGCGGCGCAACGGGCGCGCGTACGAGGCGGTCGCGGCGCGGCTCGGCCGGCGGCCGGCGTGCGACCTCTACCACGCCGCGCTGCGGGTCGAGACGGCGGAGGACGCGTTCGTGATCGAGCAGGCGCCGATCCGCGACGACCGCGGCCGGGAGGTGCGCGGCGTCGTCGCCGAAGGTCCCGTGGGGGCACGCTGGGCCGGGCGCTTCCGGCTCTTCCGCTACGAGATCCGCCGCTGGCGCGGCGGGCGCATCCCGGACGCCGAGGAGGCGGTCGGCAGCCCGCTGCGCGTCAGCTGCGACCCGCTGCAGGCCGACCGGCTGCTGGCGCTGGTCCCGCGCGTTCCGACCCCGGTGTGGGGCCGCGACGAGCTGCGGGCGGGGGAGATGTGGAACTCCAACTCGGTGATCGCCTGGCTGCTGGCGAGCAGCGGGATCGACGTCGAGCGGATCGAGCCGCCCGAGGGAGGGCGGGCGCCGGGTTGGCAGGCGGGCGTGCGGGTGGCCGGCCGAGGCGGCGTGGCCTCGCGCGCCGCGTGAACGGCGCGCGAGATTACGACGAGTGGGTCAGACCTGCTGGACGTTGACGGCCTTGGGGCCCTTGTCGCCCGGCTCGGCGTCGTAGGTCACCTTCGCGCCCTCGGCGAGGGTGCGGAACCCGTCGCTCAGGATGGCGCTGTGGTGGACGAACAGGTCCTTCGACTGGTCGTCCGGCGTGATGAAGCCGAAGCCCTTGTCGTCGTTGAACCACTTCACGGTTCCGGTAGCCATCTTGTACCTCCGATGTCGTGTGCGACGCGTTCGCGGAGGTGCTGATGAAGCAACGACTACGGGCGCTGGGCACTGATTCGCGGGACCGGTCGGCCCTCGCTTTGGGGCTACCGTATCACGCTGGCGAGCGGTGCGCTGGGGTTGCATCCTCGCCGTCATGGGGCTGAGCCGTCACCGTGCGTGCGTGACGCGCGTGCGTTTGCGCGCTCCGCGCACGCA
>JAEXXR010000325.1 GCA_023405705.1 Actinomycetes bacterium | reverse complement strand
CCCCACGCGCGCGCCGGCCGGCGCCGACCGTCGCAGCCCCCCTCAGGGCATGCGCGACGAGACGATGTCGAAGAAGGTTCTGCGCGTCACGACCCCTATGACGCGGCGGTCGTCGTCGACGACGGGGACGATCAGGACGCGGTGGTGGAGGAAGGTCTCCGCCAGCTCGGCGTCGGAGAAGCCCTCGGTGACGGCGATCGGCTCGCGGTTGGCGAAGTCGCCGACCCGCTGCTCCAGGCAGCCGGAGCGGCGCTCGATCGCGGCGTCGAGCGAGTGGCGCACGAAGCTCGCGTGTCTGAGCTCTCTGATGTAGCCGGGGAAGATCGCCTCGATGAACTCGCGCTCGCCGAAGATGCCGTAGAAGCGGCCGTTGGCGTCCTCGACGGGGAGCGCGGGGACGTCGACTTCCTGGAGCGTCTCGACGGCCTCGCGCAGCGGGCGGTCGGAGCGGAGGGTGGGGACGTGGCTGAGGATGCCCATTGCACTCAGGTGTACCGCAGCAGGATGTAGATCGTCGCGAGAACCGTCGTCAGCAGCGTCACGGGGACGCCGACCTTGAGGAACTGCATGAAGCCGATCGGCTGGCCGGCGCGCGAGGCCATCCCGGCGGCGGCGACGTTGGCGGCGGCCGAGATGATCGTCAGGTTGCCGCCGAAGCAGGCGCCGAGCGACAGCGCCCACCAGTAGGCCTTGTCGCCCGACTCGCCGGCGAGCGACTCGACGACGGGGATCATCGTCGCGGTCAGCGGGATGTTGTCGACGATGCCGCCGACGATCGAGGCCGACCAGACGATCGCGAGCAGCTCCGCGGTGCGCTGGCCGTCGGTGATCGAGACGATCGCCTGCGTCAGCTCGTCGATCGCGCCGTTGTGCTCCAGCGCGCCGACCATCACGAACAGGCCGATGAAGAAGAACAGCGTCGGCCACTCGATCCCGCCGAGCGTCGACTGCAGGTTCTGCCGCGTCAGCGCCAGCATCGCGGTCGCGCCGCAGAGCGCGACCGTCGCCGGCTCCAGCCCGAGCGGCTTGTGCACGAAGAAGGCGAGGATCGTGAGCCCCAGGACCGGCGCGAGGCGCTTCAGCTCGTCGGGCTGCTCGATCGAGCGCGACGCGTCGAGCTCCAGCACCTTGTCGCGCATCTCCGGCGCGATCTGGATCTTGCGTCTGAACGCCAGATAGAGCAAGCAGACGACGACCGCGGTCGACAGGTACGCGATCGGCGCGACGTTGACGATGAAGTCCATGAACGAGAGGCCGGTCGCGCTCGCGATCATGATGTTCGGCGGGTCGCCGATCAGCGTCGCGGCGCCGCCGACGTTGCAGGCCATCACCTCGATCAGGATCAGCGGGATCGGGTCGATGTCGAACGCGTCGGCGAGCAGGAACGTGATCGGGACCATCAGCAGGATGGTCGTCAGGTTGTCGAGGAAGGCCGACAGCACCGCCGTCGGGATCGCGAGCGCCACGACGAGCAGGAACGAGCGGCCTCTCGACAGCTGGCCAGCGCGGATCGCGATGTAGGTGTAGAGCCCGGTCGACTCGGTCAGCCGGACGATGATCATCATCCCGGCGAGCAGCCCGAGCGTGTCGAAGTGGATCGCCTCGAGCGCCAGCTCCTGGTCGATCGCGCCGCTGAGCAGCAGCAGGGCAGCGCCCACCAGAGCGATCTTCGTACGGTCGAAGCGCTCGGAGACGATCAGCGCCAGAGCGCCTGCGAAGATGCCGATGGAGAGGGCCAATGCCCTCGGACACGGTAAGGACGAGGTGCGGTCTGCAACATGGGGGACGACCTGCATCCGGCATGGGGTCCAGCATGTAGTTCCGACTCGCCCGCGGCGTGCTGCGTCACACTGGGGGAGTGGGTCGCTCCTCGCTGCTGAAGCGCATCTTCGCCCTCAACGTCGCCGCCTTCGCGCTCGCCGGCGCGGCGCTCGCCTTCACGCCGGCCACCGTCAGCACCGAGATCGCGCGCCTGGAGGCGGCGGTGCTCGTGCTCGTGCTGGCCGCGACCGCGGCGGTCGACTTCCTGCTGCTGCGGCGGGCGCTCGGCCCGCTGCACCGGCTGACGCGGCTGATGGAGGAGGTCGAGCCGCTCCATCCCGGACGGCGCCTGCCCGACGACGGCGCGGCGCCGGAGGAGATCCGCCGCCTGACGGTCGCGTTCAACGGGATGCTCGAACGGCTGGAGGAGGAGCGCAGACGCAGCGTCGAGCGCTCGCTCGGCGCGCAGGAGGCGGAGCGGCTGCGGGTCGCGCAGGAGCTGCACGACGGGATCGGCCAGAGCCTCACCGCGCTGATGCTGCAGGTCGACCGCGCCGCGAGAAGCGTGCCGGCGGAGGACCCGATCCACGGCGAGCTGTGCTCGGCGCGCGAGGCGGCGCGGACGCTGCTGGGCGAGGTGCGCGAGGTCGCGACGCGGCTGCGGCCGGAGGCGCTCGACGACCTCGGGCTCGTCAACGCGCTGGAGGCGCTGTGCGCGCGCGTCGGGGAGCAGAGCGGGATCGCGGTGCGGCTGTCGGTCGACGCCGGGCTGCCGCCGCTGTCGCCGGAGGCCGAGCTGGTCGTCTTCCGCGTCGCGCAGGAGGCGCTGTCGAACACGCTGCGCCACGCCGGCGCCTCGGCCGCGGAGCTGGTGCTCGCGGTCGGCGACGACGGGACCGTCACGCTGCGCGCCAGCGACGACGGCCGCGGCCTCGGCGGCAGCGTCCCCGGCGCCGGCATCCAGGGGATGCACGAGCGCGCGCTGCTGCTCGGCGGCACCTGCCGGCTGCGGACGCTGGAGACCGGCGGGACGGAGGTCGCGCTGAGACTGCGCACGGCGGCGGTGGTCGCGTGAGCGGCGGACGGCAGCCGACGCGGATCCTGCTCGCCGACGACCACGCGGTCGTCCGCCACGGCCTGCGGCTGGTGCTGGAGGCCGAGCCCGACCTGGAGGTCGTCGCGGAGGCCGGCGACGGCCACGAGGCGGTCGAGCTGGGTATGCGCGCCGACATCGACCTCGCCGTGCTCGACGTGACGATGCCGCGGCTGACCGGGATCCAGGTCGCGCGCGAGCTGTCGAGGCGGCGGCCGGAGCTGCGCGTGCTGATCCTCTCGATGCACGACAACGAGCGCTACCTGTTCGAGGCGCTGCGCGCCGGCGCCGCCGGCTACGTGCTGAAGTCGGTCGTCGACAGAGACCTCGTCGAGGCCTGCCGCGCGGTGATGCGCGACGAGCCGTTCCTGCACCCGACGGCCGTCAGCGCGCTGATCCGCGACCACGTCCAGCGCGCCGCCGACGGCGAGGCGGTGCCCGAGGACCCGCTCACGCCGCGCGAGTCGGAGATCGTCAAGCTCGTCGCCGAGGGCAACACCAGCCGCGAGATCGCCGACCTGCTCGTGATCAGCGAGAAGACGGTCGACCGTCACCGCGCGAACATCCTCGAGAAGCTGGGGATGCGCGACCGCGTCGACCTCACCCGCTACGCGATCCGCCGCGGCCTCGTCGAGCCGTAGGGCGCGGCGGCGGCATCGCGGGCGCCGCCGCGAGCGCCAGGCCCCAGGCGATCAGCATCCAGCCGATCCCGGCGTTGTGCTCGGCGAAGGCGAGCCAGGCGCCGACGCCGATCAGCACGAGCCCGGCGACGAGGAAGAGCGCATGTCGTCTGATCCACGTCATGCCGTCGACCATGGCACCGATCGCCAGCGAATTGAATGCATCCACGGGTGCATTTCCGTGGCGGGCATGGTGCAGGCGGCGCGCGGCGGCGGTGCAGGGCGGCGGCGCGCGAGCGCCGGCACGGTTGAAATTCTCGCCGACCTTTTCAACCTTAATGGATAAGGTTGAAATATGCCCGGAGCATCTCAACCTTCTCGCTGTCGGATCGAGCAGCGGCTGTGGGAGCCGAAGTTCGACTACGGCGTGCCGCGCCGGCACCGACGCGCGCAGCTGGTCGATTGCTGCGTCCCGGCGCCGATCGCGGCGTGGGAGCCGTCGCTCCCGGCGGCCGTCGCCGCTGAGATCGCCGAGGCGGACGCCGCGGTCCGTGCGCTCAACCGCGAGCTGCCGGCGCAGCTGCACGGGCTCGAGGCGCTGGCGCGACAGCTGCTGCGGCAGGAATCGGTCGGGTCGAGCCGGATCGAGGGCCTGGAGCTGGGGCAGCGGCGGCTGGCGCGCGCCGCTGCCGGGGCGGGGGACGACGAGACGGCTCGGCAGATCGTGGCGAACGTGCACGCGATGGAGGCGGCGATCGAGCGCGCCGCCGAGCTGCGCGAGCCGACGGTCGCCGACCTGCTGGGAGTGCACCGGACGCTGTTCGCCGAGACCCGCGACGCGTCGCTCGGCGGCGTCGTGCGCGTTGAGCAGAACTGGGTCGGGGGCAGCGCCTTCAGCCCCGCCGGGGCCGAGTTCGTGCCGCCGCCGCCCGACCTGGTCGGCGAACTGCTCGGCGATCTCGTCGCCTTCCTCGGCCGGGACGACCTGCCGGTCGCGTTCCAGGCCGCGGTCGCCCACGCCCAGTTCGAGACGATCCATCCCTTCCTCGACGGCAACGGACGGGTCGGCCGCTGCCTGATCCACGTCGTCCAACGGCGGCGCGGCGTCGCGCCGCGGATCGTCCCGCCGGTCAGCCTGCTGCTGGCCACGCGCTCGGCGGAGTACGTCGCGGGGCTGACGGCCTACCGCTTCGGTGAGCTGGCCGACTGGCTCGGCTTCTTCGCGCAGGTGACGGTCGCGGCCGCGGAGCGGGCGCGGCAGCTCGCGGACCGGATCGACGCGCTCGTCGACGGCTGGCTCGAGCAGCTGGGGCGTCCGCGCAGCGACGCCAGCGCGCGGCTGCTCGCGGAGCGGCTGCCGGCGGAGCCGATCCTCACCGTCGCGCGCGCCGCCGAGATCGCCGGCGTCAGCAACACAGCTGCCGACCGCGCGGTCAGAGCGCTGGAGCGGGCCGGCGTCGTGGCGCCGCTCGACGAGCGCCGCTGGGGCCGGAAGTGGGAGGCCGGCGAGGTCTTCACGC
>JAEXXR010000308.1 GCA_023405705.1 Actinomycetes bacterium | reverse complement strand
CCGCGACCGTTCGCCCCGCGACCGCCCGCCGGGCCGCCGCCGCTCGTCCCGCCGCCGCTCACCCCGCCGCGGTGTGCGCTGCGCGATCGCAGCTCGCTCGGCGTCGTCGCGAAGACCGCTCTGACGGTCTCGTTGAACTGGCGGATCGAGGGGAAGCCGGCGGCGAACGCGATCTCGGTGAAGGGCAGGCCGGTCGTCTCGATCAGCAGCCGCGCGGTGTGGGCGCGCTGCGCGCGGGCGAGCGCGAGCGGCCCTGCCCCCAGCTCGGTGACGAGCAGCCGGTTGAGGTGGCGCTCGCTGTAGCCGAGGCGCGCAGCCAGGCCGCCGACGCCGTCGCGGTCGACGAGGCCGTCGGCGATCAGCCGCATCGCGCGGCCGGTCAGGTCGGCGCGCACGTTCCACTCCGGCGAGCCGGGGGAGGCGTCGGGCCGGCAGCGCTTGCAGGCGCGGAAGCCGTCCCGCTGCGCCGCCGCCGCGCTCGGCAGGAAGCGCACGTTCTCACGCCGCGGCGTCACCGCCGGGCAGCTCGGCCGGCAGTAGATGCCGGTCGAGGTGACGGCGGTCACGAACCACCCGTCGAAACGCTCGTCCTTCGAGCTGACGGCTCGATAGCACTGTTCGAAGTCTTCGACCACGACGTCGATGGTGGCAGCCGCCACCCGCCGGCACTAGTGGTTTTCGGACATGGACGTCGCGGGCGGCGTCAGCGCCCCCGCTGCGCCCTCAACCGAAGCGCCCGTCCACCGGGTGCTCGACGCCGTCGCGATCACGACCCTGATGGCGCGTGTACAGTCGCGTGCAATGTCACTTAACTCTCCCGCCCGGCGGCTGGCGCTGCCGCTGCTCGTGCTCGGTTGCCTCGCTGTCCCCGCGACAGCATCTGCCAACACCACCGCCGATCTCTCGGTGACGGCCCCGCATCTGGACGGTGATGAGCAGCCGACGGTCGGGGCGGTGGCCAACTACTCGTTCTACGTCTCGAACAACGGGCCGGACGAGGCAGAGGCGACGGCCGTGGTGACGCTGGGCGACGCCGAGCAGCTGGTTGCGGTCGATGCCGGACAGGGCGCATGCACGCAGACCGCCCCGATCGTCTGCTCGTTCGGCACGATGCTGCCCGGCGGATCGGTGATGGTCACCGCGCAGGTGAGATTCACCAAGGTCTCTGCGTCGAACACGCATCAGGTGAAGGTCAGCGGTGCGGCCGGCAACACCGACCCGGACGAGAGCAACAACCAGGCGGCCGTGGTCACCCGCGTCGTCACTTCGACCGGTTCCGAGAGCGACACCCCCGAGGTCGCCACGGGCACGTGGTCCCGCACCCAGAGCCGCCTGAAGGTCGACGCCGCGGTCACGCCGTACGGCACGGGCAAGGTCTACTTCGAGTACGGCAAGACCACTCGCTACGGCAGCAAGACCGAAGCCCAGAAGGTGTCGGGCAGCAGAGGGAAGACGGTCAAGTTCGTGCTCGCCCGCTTGAAGATGGACACCGTCTACCACTACCGCGCGGTGCTGGTCGTCGATGGCAAGACCTACCGCGGCAAGGACGTCAAGGCCCGCACCCTGGGCAAGCTGATGTACGGCCCGCTCACCCTGAAGGCCGTCAAGCGCCGCCCGACGAGCGTCGACTACGTCGGCAGGCTGGGCGCCGGTCTGGCTGACGCTCCCGGCGCCTGCCAGGGCAAGGTCGTCGTGCTGGTGTACACGCTGCAAGGCGCGGACCTGCTGAACAAGAGCACTCGCCTGAAGCGCGACTGCACCTACAAGATCACCGTTCCCTTCGGCCGCGCCCAGGCGAGCAGGTACGGCAAGAGGGGAGCAGTGCTGACGCAGGCCCGGTTCCAAGGCAACAAGGCGGTCAGCCCGGTCGGTTCGGAGTCGGACAGACCGTGAGCTCCAGCGGCCCCGAAGGCGAGCCGCGCGTCGCTCGCCTTCGGGGCCGCGCCGCGTGGGTCGATGCGCTCGCCGCGGCGCACGCGGTGCGCTAGGTGAAGCGCCCGTCGACCTGGAGCTCGACGCCGTCGGCGGTGAGGCGGCCGCCCTCGCGGAGGTCGCAGATCAGGTCCCAGTGCACCGCCGACTCGTTGACGCCGCCGGTCTCCGGGTAGGAGCGGCCGAGGGCGAGGTGGACGGTGCCGCCGATCTTCTCGTCGAAGAGGATCGCGCCGATCGGGCGCGTGATGCCGAAGTTGGTGCCGATGCCCAGCTCGCCGAGGCGGCGGGCGCCGGGGTCGGTCGCGAGCGTGCGCTCGAGGTACGCCTGGCCGCGGTCGGCGCGGGCGCCGACGACCTCGCCGTCGCGGAAGGTCAGCTCGACCCGCTCGACGTCGACCCCGCCCGGCGAGGACGGCACCGTGAAGCGGATCGTCCCGTTCGCCGACGCCTCGTGCGGGCCGGTGAAGACCTCGCCGCTGGGCATGTTGCGTCTGCCGTCGGAGTTGGCCCAGGTGCGGCCGCGGACGTCGAGCAGCAGGTCGGTGCCGTCGGCCTCGATGCGGATCTGACGGGCCGGCGCGAGCCGCTCGATCAGCTCGGCCTGGAAGGCGCCCAGCTCGCGCCACGCGGCGGCCGGGTCAGGGCGGTCGAGGAAGAGCGCGCCGCGCACGAACGCCGCGAAGGCGTCGAAGTCCATCGCCGCCTGCTGCGCGCCGGCCTGCGTCGGCCACAGCGTCCCGCACCAGCGCTTCTGCAGTCGGAGCTCGCCGAGCGGCGCGCGGGCGCGGGCCGCGCGCGACAGCCGCTCCGGGTCGACGCCCGCGAGCGCGCGCGTGTTCTCCGGCGCCTGGATCGTCAGGAAGCAGTCGGCCTGCTCGGCCTCGGCACGCGCGATCGACGGGTAGCCGTCGAGCTGGGCCTCCTGCGCCAGCGCGTAGAAGTCGGCGTCGACGCCCGGCAGCGACGGCCGCAGCAGCGGCCAGGCGCCGCGCGCGAGGATCGTGCGGTTGAGCGCCCGCAGCAGCGGCGCGGCGAGCGTCGTCGAGCGCACCAGCACCTGCTGGCCCGGCTGCACGTCGAGGCAGTAGGCGCTCAGCAGCTCGGCCATCGCCTCGGTGTCGGCGTCAGTCCACATCACGGCGCTCTCATGTCGGGGAACCACTCGGCGAGGTGCTCGCGCAGCGTGTCGCGGATCCAGCGGCGCTCGTCCTGGGAGGAGAAGCGGTAGCGCGCGAGCAGCTCCTTCTGCTTCTCGATCGGCACCTCGTGGATCGTCCAGCGCACCGCGAGCCGCTCGAACAGGAACTCGACCGCGCGCTGCCAGGCGTCCTCCTGCGACAGCGGCGAGCCGCCGACGACCTCGGCGTACTGGCGCCGCGTCGCGGGCGACAGCGCGCCTCGCAGCGTCAGCACGTTCCCCTCGGGGTCGGCGTAGTCGGTCGTCGGGGCGACCAGTCTGTCGGCTCTGTCGCGCTGGCGGCTGCGGCGGCCCATCGCACGACAGGCTACTGCGCGGCGCGGGCCGGCCGGCGGCGGGGCGGCGCGCCTCGCGCGCGCCGTCATGTCATGACAGGACGCGCGCGGTGCACGTCATGCGCTCGCCGCCCGCTCCAGCTGCTGCGCGACGTCGCCGGTCAGCGGCTGGGCGTGGCCGCTCCACGCCGTCGCCGGCCGCAGCGCGGCGAGCTTGCGCATGCTCTCGCGCGCCTGCGCGGTGTCGTGGTTGAAGGCGGCGTGGGGGAGGCGCAGCGCGCCGGGCACCCCCGTCTGCGGATCGAGCGTGTAGAAGCAGTCGCTGACGAGCGCGAGCCGGTCGGAGGCGCGCCACAGGCCGATCAGCCCGGGCGCGTGGCCGGGCAGGTGGACGACCTCGAAGCCGGCGACCTCGTCGCCCTCCTCGACCGTCCCGGCGATCTCGACCGGCCCGCCGTCCCAGATCGGCAGCAGCCGCCCGAGCAGCAGCTTGCCGTGGGCGTCGAGCTCGCGCAGGTCGAAGTAGTGGGCGCCGCCGTCGCCCTCGGCGTCGGCCCGCTCGGCGGGGTGGCACCAGACGCCGGCGTCGAGCCCGGCGGCCGCGCCGCGGTGGTCGGCGTGGGCGTGGCCGAGCACGATCCGTCCGATCCCGCCCATCCGCGCGCCGGTCGCGGCGAGCGCGTCGGTCATCGACTCGATCCCGGCGTCGAACATCACGACGCCGCCGTCGTGCTCGATCAGGTAGACGTTCATCACCTTGCGCGGCATCCCGCCGCGCACGAGCCAGACGCCGTCGGCGATCCGCTCCGGCCGCTTCGCCGCGAGCATCCGGCCGAGGCGGGTGCGGCCGTTGACGAGCGCCGTCAGCCCGCGCTCCTGGCCCGACCCTCTCGGCGGCAGCACGCCCAGCTGCCGGGCGACCTCGGAGCCGTCGAGGTAGGCGTCGTTGCCGGCGACCAGACCGTCCTCCACCTGCACGAGGTCGACCGCCTCCAGCGCGACGCGGGCGCCGTTGGGCTCCAGTCCCTGGAAGCGACCGGGGCCGGCGAAGGTCCCGGTCAGCCGCCAGCGGACGGCGCAGCGCTCGCCGTCGGCGGTCGTCGAGACGATCTCGACGGCGAGGTCGGGGAAGGCGGAGAACAGCTCCGTGAAGTACGTGCGCACGCCGTCCGGCGCGACCAGCTCGGCCTGGCCGTGGAGGCGGTCGATCCCGCCCGGCCGCCAGCAGGCGGCCATCGCGTCGGGGTCGCGCGCGGCGACCGCCGCGAAGTACCTGCGCGCGACCGCCTCGGTCGCGGCCGCGTCGGATCTCGTCGCTGACCCCATCGCTCTCTCCTCCCTCGCGCCCCGGTCGCTGTCCCGCGGGCGCTCTCGCCACGGGCGGCCGGCTGGCTGGCCGAGCGGCCAGCCTACCCGCTGGCGACGGGCACGGTCGACGCTCCGTTTGCTGGCGCGTAGGCGCCCGCGGGTTCGTCGCACCGGACGACGGCGCGCGCCTATAAGGTGGGCGCTGCATGTCCGAACCGGTGCGCAAGCGGGAGCTGGGCCGAGGTGAGCGCGTGCTGTCGGGTCTGTGGCGGCTGCGCCTGCCGCTGCCGTGGCCCGGAGTGCCGCACTGCAACGCCTGGGCGATCAGAGCGGGGGACGGCATAGTGCTCGTCGACTGCGGCATGCACGAGGAGGGCTCGATCGAGCAGCTCGAGCGGGCGATGTCGATGGTCAACCTGGCGATCGAGGACGTGCGGCTGCTCGTCTGCACCCACGCCCACACCGACCACTACGGCCAGGCCGCGACGATCGTCGACCGCGCCGGCTGCGAGCTGTGGATGCACCCCAACTACGAGCACGCGACGCGCTCGGTCGAGGATCCTGAGCAGGCCTTCCAGCGCCGCCTCGAGATCGGCCGCACGAGCGGCGTGCCGGAGCTGGTGCTGCGCCGCTACGCGGAGATCGCGAAGGAGCAGCAGCCCGGCATCGCCCGCGTGATCGCGCCCGACCTGGCGCTGCTGCCGGGGATCGAGATAGAGACCGACCTCGGCTTCTGGCGCGTGATCGAGACGCCCGGCCACGCGCCCTCGCACGTCTGCCTCTACCAGCCCGAGCGCCGCATCCTGATCTCCGGCGACCACCTGCTCGGGCGCATCTCGCTCTACTTCGACTATGGCTGGTCGCCCGACCCGGTCGGCGAGTTCCTGCGCTCGCTCGACGCGATCGAGGCGCTCGACCCGCTGCCGCGCCTCTGCCTCGCCGGCCACGCGCGGCCGTTCACCGACGTCGAGGCGCACATCGAGGCCAACCGCGAGCTGGTCGCCCAGCGCGTCGCCGCGGCGGCGGTCGCGATCGAGGGCGAGCCGCTGACCGCCTACGAGGTCGTCCCCTACGTCCACGGCCACGACGCGGTCCACGCCGCCGCCTGGCTGCTGGCCGAGACGCTCTGCTACCTGCGCCACCTGGAGACGATCGGCGCCGCCCGGCGCGAGCCCGGCGACCCCGAGCGCTGGGTCGCCGTATGAGCACCCGGGCGCAGGGCGCGACCGTCGACACGCTGTTCTCGACGCTCGTCGCGTTCAACCGCGTGCAGACGGAGGCGTCGCCGGACGGGTCGGTCGTCGACCGCGACGGCGTCACCGCCTTCGTCGTCCCGAGCGCGCCGACGCAGTCGATCCTCAACTGCGTCGTCCACGACGACCGCGCCGCATTGGCCGAGGCGCTCGCGCCGCTGTCGGCGCTCTACCGCGACGCCGGCGTCACCCACTGGATGGCGTGGACGCTGCCAGGCGACGAGGAGACGCCGCGGATGCTGCGCGACGCGGGCCACCTGCTGGAGTACGAGCCGATGGCGATGGCGCTGTCGCTCGACGAGCTGCAGCCGGCCGGCGACGGGCCGGCCTTCGTCGTCGACCGCGATCCCCACCCGCTGGAGATCACGACCCTCAACGAGCGCGCCAACGGCGAGCTGCCGGGCGCCTTCGGCACCGCCTTCGCCGGCTTGCGCGAGGCCTGCTTCCACCGCTACGCCGCCAACGTCGACGGCCGCCCGGCCGCCTGCCTGGTGACGTGGGACCACGGCGACAACTGCATGGTCCAGTGGGTCGCGACCGACCCGGACGCGCAGCGCAGGCGGCTCGCCGGCCGGCTGCTGCACGCGGCGCTGCTCGACGCGCGCGAGCGCGGGATGCGCACCTCGACGCTGGAGTCCAGCTACGAGGGACAGCGGCTGTACGAGGGCCTCGGCTACGTGCCGCTGGGAAGGCTCGGGATGTGGCTCTGCGAGGAGCCGCACCCGGAGCTGTCCTAGAATCGTCGGCCCATGCGCATCGACGAGATCATCGCCGCCGGCGGAGAGCCGGTCTTCTCCTTCGAGTTCTTCCCGCCCAAGAGCGAGGAGGGCGAGGTCAGGCTGTTCGAGGCGCTCGAGGCGCTGCGGCCGCTGGAGCCGGCGTTCGTCTCGGTCACCTGGGGCGCGGGCGGCTCGACGCGCACGAAGACGATCGAGATCGTCTCCAGAATCCGCGAGAACCATGACCTCGAGGCGATGGCGCACTTCACCTGCGTCGGCGCGACGAAGGACGACCTGCACGCCGCGCTGCGGCAGATGCAGGCGGCCGGGATCGAGAACGTGCTGGCGCTGCGCGGCGACCCGCCGAGAGGCGAGACGGAGTTCAGAGCGACCGAGGACGGCCTCGCGCATGCGAGCGACCTGACGCGCCTGGTCGCCGAGGGCTACCCGCAGATGTGCCTCGTCGGCGCCTGCTACCCGGAGGTCCACGCCGAGGCGGTCGACCGCGAGACCGACCTGCGCCATCTGAAGGCGAAGGTCGACGCGGGCGCGCGCGTGCTGATCACGCAGCTGTTCTTCGACAACGCCCACTACTACCGCTTCGTCGAGGACGCGCGCGCGGCCGGCATCGACGTGCCGATCGTGCCGGGCATCATGCCGATCATCTCGGCCTCCGGCGTGAAGCGGATGACGGCGCTCGGCGGCTCGACGATCCCGCCGGCGCTGCTGGAGGCGCTGGAGGCGCGCGGCGACGACGAGGAGGCGGTCGCCGAGCTGGGCGTCGCCTACGCGACGCTGCAGTGCGCCGAGCTGCTCGCCAACGGCGCGCCCGGCATCCACTTCTACACGATCAACCGCTCCCCGGCGACGCGCGCGATCCTCTCCGCGCTGCGGCTGC
>JAEXXR010000294.1 GCA_023405705.1 Actinomycetes bacterium | reverse complement strand
GCCTCGCGCCGGGCGCGAAGCTGGCGCGCAGCGCGACGGCGCCGTCGCCGGCCGCACGTCTCGTGGGCGCGGCGTCCGCGACGGGAGCGGCGAGCAGGAGCGCCGCGGCCGCGGCCAGGAGGGTCCGACCGGTTTTCATCGGCGCGGGTCAGTAGGTGAGGCGCCCGGTGGCACTGACGTTCGCGGCCCACGAGCGGCGGTTGACGACGCCCTCGAAGTTCGCGCTGCCGCTTGCGCCCTTGAACTTGCCGCTGCCGCCGGTCACGCGCATCGTGCCGCCGAAGCGGGCGTTGTTGCCGCCCGAGCGGGGCTTGCCGCTGACGCTCAGCGTCACCGTGCCGCCGCGCGTGACGATCTTCAGCGTGCCGGTCACCGAGGTGAGCGTCACCTTGAAGCGGGTGGTGACGGTGCCGGGCAGCGTGCCGGTCGCCGTCCCCGCCTGCCACAGCGTCGAGCCCGACTTTCTGACGAGGTGGAGGCTGGCGCGCTCGGAGACGTTGATCGTCTTCGACGCCTGCGCGACCGGATCGGCGGCGGCCGTCGCCGGCGCCGCCGCGAGCGGCAGCGCGGCCAGCGCCGCGATCACCCCAGCACGTGCCGTCCGTGCCCGAACCGTCAGCTGCCCCGTCATCGTGCTCTCCTCCATCTTCGACCAACCCCCGCGTGCCCCCAGAAAGGCACGGTGAACGCCAACATACCCCGTGTCGCGGCGAACTGCGCCGATCGGCGGTGTCGGCTGACCGGTGAAGATCCCGTCAACGGCGCGCAACTTTCGCCGGCCGCGGTGTTGAGAGAGGCGTGGGTGCATTGGACAGCGTGCGGCGGGGGCTGCTGCTGGCGGTGACGTTGGTCGCCGTCCTGGCCTCCGCGACGACGACCGCAGCGGCGGTCGAGCTCGGGATCTCGGACTCTGACGAGCTGACGGTCAGCGAGCCGTTCTGGGACGGCCTGAAGGTCAACCGCGTCCGCGTCGTGCTGCCGTACGACGTCGCGACGACGACCGGCGCCGCCGGCAGAGAGCGGCGCGAGCGATTCGAGAGATACCTCGCCGCGGCGGCGCCGAAGGGGGTCGACGTCATGGTCGCCTTCGCCGCCAGTCAGGACGTGCGCGCCCCCGGCGGCGCGCCGCTGGCGCCGACCGCCGACGAGTTCGCCGCCGGCTTCACCGCCTTCCGCGCCGCCTATCCGCAGGTGCGCACGATCGCGCCGTGGAACGAGCCCAACAACGTCGACGCCGCCCAGTACCCGCTCAGCGGCGACCCGGTGCTGGCGGCGCAGTACTTCGTGCGGGCGCAGGCGATCTGCCCGGTCGACTGCCTGCTCGTC
This sequence comes from Actinomycetes bacterium, assembly GCA_023405705.1. The sequence goes on along the minus strand of JAEXXR010000294.1, from coordinate 1,211 downwards.
GCGGGCGACTTCGCCGGGATCCCCAACGACGACGCCTACGTCGACGCCTACATGGCCGCGCTCGGCGAGCTGCGGCCCGCGGTGTGGGCCTTCCACGCCCACAGCGACATCAACGCCTTCCAGGCCGGCGGCCCCGACAGCGCACGGATCTCGCGCTACTACGTGTCGAAGTTCCAGGGCCAGTGGGCGAACGCGCGCATCTGGATCGACGAGATCGGCGCCCGCTTCCGCGACCCCAGCGGCGTCATCTGGGGGGACGCCTCGCAGGCGCAGGCGACCTCGTTCCTGCTCGGCCTCGCGACGCTCGACCCGCGCATCGACACGATCTACTACTACAACTTCTCGAACCAGTGCGCGATGCCGATCAGATGCGCGCAGCAGGACCGCGGGCTGGTCTCGCCGAGCCCGTTCGACGGCAACCCGCCCGAGTACGACGCCTTCAACCGGCCGCGCCAGGCGTGGCAGGTGATCGGCGACCGCGGCCCGGTGATCCCGCCGGCCGCGCCGGTCCCGCCGGTCGTCACGATCGACGGCCCGGCCCAGGCGGCCGCGCTCAACACGCCGACGCCCACCTTCGCCGGCGCCGCCGCCGTCGGGGGCCGCGCCGAGCCGGCCGTGACCGTCCAGGTCTTCCCCGGCACCGGCGCCGACGAGAGCCCCGCGCCGGCGGTCGCCGCGAGCGGCCCGGTCGGCGGCGACGGCCGCTGGTCGGCGAGAACGACCGCGCTGCCCGACGGCGTCTACACCGCCCGCGCGACGCAGATCGGCAACCCCAGCTCCTCCGGCGTCAGCCAGGACACCGTCTTCACGATCGACACGGTCGCGCCGACCTCGCAGGCGACGACCGTCCCGCCGGCCCAGACCGGGGCGCGCAGCGCGACGATCATGGCGCTCGCCTCCGAGCCGGGCTCGACCTTCACCTGCTCGCTCAACCGCGCCAGAGCGACGCCGTGCGGCGCGACGAGCGGGGCGATACGGCTCAGCAGACTGGCGCTCGGCAACCAGGTGCTGCGGATCCGCGCCGTCGACCCGGCCGGCAACGTGCAGAGAGAGCCGACGATCGTGAAGTGGCGCGTCGTCTCGCTGGCGACCGCGCTGCTGCCGCGCAGCGGCGACCTGCGCGGCGCGCTGTCGAGCGGCCTGCCGCTGCGCGCCTCCTGCGCCGACGGCTGCCGCGTCGTCGCGCGCCTCTACATGCCGCGGTCTCAGGC
>JAEXXR010000263.1 GCA_023405705.1 Actinomycetes bacterium | reverse complement strand
CCCTCGACGCCGAGCCCCTCGCGGTTGGCGAACGACTCGACCGCCGGCAGCGGGCCAGACCCGCGCTCCGCCAGCTCGTCGCGCGCCGCGGCCGCGATCGCCTGCGCGATCGGGTGCTCGGAGGCGTCCTCCAGCGCACCGGCGATCCGGAGCGCTTCCAGGCGCGCCGCGTCGTCACCCACGCCGCTCGGCGTGGTGGCGGCGCCGTCGCCTGCCGCGTCGCCGGCAGCCACCACCTCGACCAGGCTCATGCGCCCGCTCGTCACGGTGCCGGTCTTGTCGAGCACGATCGTGTCGACGCGGCGGGTCGACTCCAGCACCTCCGGGCCCTTGATCAGCAGGCCGAGCTGGGCGCCGCGGCCGGTCCCGACCAGCAGGGCGGTCGGCGTCGCGAGGCCCAGCGCGCAGGGGCAGGCGATGATCAGGACGGCGACGGCGGCGGTGAAGGCGAAGGCCGCGCTCTCGCCGGCGCCGAGCCAGAAGCCGAGCGTCCCGACGGAGATCGCGATCACGATCGGGACGAAGACCCCGCTGACGCGGTCGGCGAGTCGCTGCACCGGCGCCTTGCCCGACTGGGCGTCGGTCACCAGGCGCGCGATCTGCGCCAGCGCCGTGTCGGCGCCGACGCGCGCGGCGCGCACGACCAGCCGGCCGCCGGCGTTGACGGTCGCGCCCGCGACCTCGTCGCCGGGCCGCTTCTCGACCGGCACCGACTCGCCCGTCAGCAGCGACTGGTCGACCGCCGAGGAGCCCTCCTCGACGACGCCGTCGGTCGCGACCTTCTCGCCCGGCCGCACGACGAAGCGGTCGCCGACGGCGAGCTGGGAGACCGGCACGCGCCGCTCGGTCCCGTCCGCGTCGAGCAGCGAGACCTCCTTCGCGCCCAGCTCCAGCAGCGCTCTCAGCGCCGCGCCCGCTCGGCGCTTGGCGCGCGCCTCGAAGTAGCGCCCGGCGAGGATGAAGACGGTCACGGCGGAGCCGACTTCGAGGTAGATGTGGCCGGTGCCGGCGTCCTCGGAGGGGAAGAGGTCGAACGCCATTCTCATGCCGGTCATGCCGGCGTCGCCGAGGAAGAGCGCGTACAGCGACCACAGCCACGCGGCGAGCACGCCGACCGACACGAGCGTGTCCATCGTCGCGGTCGCGTGCTTGAGGTTGACCCAGGCGGCGCGGTGGAACGGCCACGCGCCCCAGACGACGACCGGCGAGGCGAGTGCGAGCACGGCCCACTGCCAGTCGTCGAACTGCAGCGCCGGGATCATCGACAGCAGCAGGACCGGCAGCGTCAGCGCCGCTGAGATCAGCAGGCGCTGGCGAAGCGGGGCGGTCTCGTCGTCCTCGTCGTCCGGCCCGGCGCCGGTCGCGCCGGCGGTCCCGTCCGCGGCGGCCGGCGCCGGCAGCGTCGCCGCGTAGCCGGCCGCCGCGACGGTGTCGAGCAGCTGCGCCGGCTCCACCCGCGCCGGGTCGTAGTCGACCGTCGCCTTCTCGGTCGCGTAGTTGACGCTCGCCGAGACGCCGTCGAGCTTGTTCAGCTTGCGCTCGATCCGGTTGGCGCAGGAGGCGCAGGTCATGCCGGTGATCGGCAGCTCGACGTGCTCGCCGGGCGCCGGGGCGGGGGCGGGCGCCGCGCTCATGGCTCGACCTCGACGGTGAAGGCCGCGGTGCGGACCTGTCCGTCGACCTTCACCTGCAGGAAGAGGCGGTAGGCGCCGGCGGTCGGGAAGGCGGTCTCGAACGAGACGCCGTCGCCGCTGGGGTGGACGTGGAGGAAGGCGAGGTCACCGTCGCGCAGCGCGACGAGGTGGCCGCTGGCGCCGAGGTACGGCTGCACCGCGACCGGCCGGCCGTCGTCTCCGGTGATCGTGAACTCCAGCGGCGCCGGGTCGCCCGCGTGGAGGTGGTCGGCGCCTGCGAGCGCGACCGTCTCGCCGCCGTCGCTGCGCGTCTGCGCCGCGGGGGCCGGGAGCGGGCGCAGGTCGGCGTCGCCGTCGACGCGCAGGTCGGTCGCGAGCGTGCGCGCCTCGCCGTCGCGCGTGAAGTCGGCGAAGAGGCGGTAGGAGCCGGCGTCGCCGAAGGTCGCGGCGGTCGTCCAGGTGCCGTCGTCCCGCTGCTGCGGGTGGAGGTGCTGGAAGCCGGTCAGGTCGCGGCGGGCGACGATCAGGTGCATCCGCTTCTCGTGCGCGACGTCGAAGTCGCGGACGGTCTCGCCGTCCTGGTCCACGACGCGGAAGGCGATCGTCTCGCGCGCGCCGCGTCGCAGCTCGGGCCGCTCGACGACGACGCGCAGGCCGCCGTCGGAGACGGACAGCCCGCGGACCTCGTCCGCGGCGGCGCCGCCGTGGGCGCCGTGGCCGGAGGCGCCGTTCGCGCCCTTCGCGTCGTGGCCGGCGGCTGCCTCGCCGTGCGCGCCGCCGCTCGGCGCGGTCGTCGTGCCGTGCGCGGCCTTCGTCTCGTCGTGCGTGCTCTCGGTGGGGGTGTGGCTGCTGCTCATGGTGGTGTCCTCGTCGTCCCGTTCGGGATCGATCGCGCCGCCTGCGAGCGCCGCGCCGCCGAAGACGAGCGCGAGCACGACCGCGAAGGCGGCGAGCTTCGCCGCGCCGTTCATGACGGCGCGACCGTGTAGCCGGCCGCCTCGACGGCGGCCCGGATCGCGTCCTGCGAGTCGGCGGCCTCGCCTGCGACGACGAGACGGCCGCTGTCGAGGTCGACGTCGAGCACCTCGACGCCCGCGAGCTCGCCGACCTCTTCGCGCACAGACGCTGCGCAATGCGAACAGGTCATCCCGGTCACGCGGTAGGTGCGCTCGGTCGTGGCGGCGTCGTCGGACATGAGCAGATCCTTTCGGGTGGGTCTCGGATACCGGTAGGGGGTATCTCTGCAACCACCGTATCAGATACCCCCAGGGGGTAGGCTAGAATCATCCGGAGCCATACGACGACAGGAGCGGCCATGGCGTCGAGCGACGCGGACACGACCACCCCGGCGCGCGGGTACAGCGCGACGAAGGACCAGCTGACGAAGCGCCTGCGGCGGATCGAGGGCCAGGTCCGCGGCGTCCAGTCGATGGTCGACGAGGAGCGCTACTGCATCGACGTGCTGACGCAGATCTCGGCGATCCAGGCGGCGCTCGACAAGGTCGCGCTCGGCCTGCTCGACCAGCACGCGCACCACTGCGTCATGGGCGCCGAGGAGGGTCTCGCACGCGACGCGAAGACCGACGAGCTGATGAGCGCCGTCGGCCGCCTGATGCGCCGCGGCTGAGCCGCGCGCCGGGAGCGACGGCGCGCTCGCGCGGTTTCGCGACGCGACGCCGACCCCGGGTCCGCGATCTCCCCAGCGCGTGCTTCTCCCCCGACGGGGCGACGCGAGGACGAGGCAGGGTCGGTCCTGCCGGCCATTGACCGCGTCACCCGCGACACGGCGCACGACAGCCGGCGGTGCTCCGGCTCACTTGGTGCGCCAGACCATCATCACGACCCCTGCCTCGTCCTCGGAAGCCCGCTCCCAACGGGCCCCGCTCCAT
>JAEXXR010000200.1 GCA_023405705.1 Actinomycetes bacterium | reverse complement strand
GTCCTCGGCGCCGCCGGCGACCTCGCCGCCGAGCGCGTCGAGCAGGACGGCGTCGTCATGCGGGCGGCGGGCGCGCAGCGCGTCGATCGCGGCGTTGCGGGCGACGCGGAACAGCCACGCCCGCTGGCGCTGCTCGGAGACGTCGCGCGGGCAGTGCAGCCAGGCGCGCAGGAAGACCTCCTGGGCGAGGTCCTCGGCGAGGCCGGGGTCGCCGACGTAGCGCCGCAGGTGGCGCTCGATCGCCCCGCGGTGGGTGGAGATGAGGAGGTCGAGATCCATGTCACCCCTGAAGACGGATCCCGGCGCCCGAAGCGGACAGGCGGCCCGTCAGGCCGGCGTGTGGCTCCGTTGCGCGGCGGCGATCAGGTCGACGACCGAGCGCTCGTCGCCGGCGCGCAGCAGCGCGATCGGGTCGGGCTCGCCGTTGACGATCGACTCGAAGAACTCCTTGCGGTCCTGGTAGGTCGGCAGCGTCGACTTCGCCCAGCCGCGGGCGTCGTTGAGCAGGATCGCCAGGCGCGCGTACTCCTCGCCGAACAGCTGCGCGACCTCCGCCTTCATCCGCTTCGCCAGCGCCGGGGAAGCGCCCGCCGTCGAGATCGCGATCGCGAGCGGGCCGGTGCGGACGATCGCCGGCAGGATGAAGTTGCAGAGCGGCGGCACGTCGACGACGTTGACGAGCATCGCCCGCTTCTCGGCGTCGTCATAGACGCCGATGTTGACCTCGGAGTCGTTCGTGGCGGCGATCACCATGAACGTCCCCTCCAGGTCGGAGGGCTCGTAGCGGCGGGCGATCCACTCGATCGAGCCCTCGTCGGCGAGCCGCTGCAGCTCGGGCTGCAGGTCGGGCGCGACGACCGTCACGTCGCCGTCGCAGGCGAGCAGGCCCTCGACCTTCTCCAGCCCGACGTCACCGCCGCCGACGACGAGGCTGCGCCGGCCTCTCAGCTTCAGGCAGGCGATGTAGAAGGGCGTGTCGAGCATGTCGCGCACGCAGGTCTGGTCGCAGATCCCCTTGCGGTATTGGCAGACGCATTCCTTGCCGCTGTAGGCCTGTGCTGGCATGCCATCCAGAGTACGCACCTCGGCGCGCGGCCATGCGTCAGCGGCCCGACCATCCGTTCGGAGCGCACGTTCGTACCCTCAGGAGATGACCTCGGCCGGGGTGTTCGACGACGACGCGATGATCCGCCGCGTGCACCGCGAGCAGGTGATGGCGCTCGCCGGGCCGCGGGCGCTGCTGATGCAGGCGACCCACCCGGTCGCGTTCGCCGGCTTCTTCGCCCACACCGGCGCGCTCGACGCGCCCTACGAGCGGCTCCACCGCACCGCGCAGGCGGTCGACCTCGTCGTCTTCGGCCCGCGCGCAGAGGCCGAGCGGGTGACGGCGATCGTCCGGGGCGTGCACGCGACCGTCCGCGGCGAGCTGGCCGAGCCGGCCGGCCGCTTCCCCGCCGGGACGCCGTACGCGGCCGACGACCCGGAGCTGCTGCTGTGGATCCTCGCGACGCTCGTCGACTCCGGGCTGTGCGTCTACCAGCGCTACGTGCGCGGCCTCTCGCGCGACGAGCGCGACGCCTACTGGCAGGACTTCCGCGCGTTCGGGCGGCTGTTCGGGCTGCGCGACGAGGAGATGCCGGAGACGATCGAGGCGTTCGACCAGTACATGCGCGGGATGCTGCGCGGCGGCGACCTGCACGTCGGCGCGGAGGCGCGCGAGATCGCCGTCGAGATCGTGATGCGCCCGCCGGTGCCGCTGCACGTGCGGCCGCTGCTGGAGCTGGCCAACTTCGTCACCGTCGGCCTGCTGCCGCGCGAGATCCGCCGCCTCTACGGCTTCTCCTGGGATCCCGCCCGCGCGCTGGCGGTCCACGGCGGGGCCGAGTACGCCAAGCGCGTGCTCGTGCCGCTGCTGCCCGGCCGGCTGCGCTACGTGCGGCGGGCCGTGGCGAGCGCCTGAGGACGGCTGGCCCGCCCGGGCCCGGCGCCGGCCGCGTCGCCTACGGCTGCTTCCCGCGCGCTCTGCGGATCCGCTCGTGGCGCTCGCCGAGCGCTCTCTCGGTCGCGGTCGGCTCCCAGAAGCGCGTGCCGGCGACCGACTCCGGCAGCAGCTCCTGCGGGGAGACGCGGCCGGGGCGGTCGTGCGGGTAGTCGTAGCCCTCGCCGCGGCCGCCGGAGCGCAGCGGCGTCGGCGGTCTCGCCGCGCCGTGGTCCTTGACGTACTGGCGCGCCCGGCCGAGCGCCTTGTAGGCGGCGTTCGACTTCGGCGCCAGCGACAGGTAGACGGCGCACTGCGCGAGCGCGTGGGCGCCCTCCGGCAGCCCGACCAGCTCGATCGCGGCGGCGGTCGCCGTCGCGACCTGGAGCGCCTGCGGATCGGCGTTGCCGACGTCCTCGCTGGCGAGGATCACCATCCGGCGGGCGATGAAGCGCGGATCCTCGCCGCCCTCCAGCATCACCGCCAGCCAGTAGAGCGAGGCGTCCGGGTCCGAGCCGCGCGTCGACTTGATCCACGCCGAGATCGTGTCGTAGTGGTTGTCGCCGGCGCGGTCGTAGTGGAGGATCCGCCCGGCCAGCGCGTCGCCGGCCAGCTCGACCGTCACCACGGCGTCGTTGGCCGCGTCCGCCGCCCGCTCCAGCGCCCCGAGCGCCGTGCGCGCGTCGCCGGCGGCCCGCGCGGTGAGCAGCTCGAGCGCCTCCTCGTCGACTCTGACCATCCCCAGCTCGCTGCGCGCGACGGCGCGGTCCAGCAGCGTGCGCACGTCGTCGTCGCTCAGCTCCTGGAGCTCGTAGACGCGGGCCCGCGACAGCAGCGCGCCGTTGACCTCGTAGGAGGGGTTCTCGGTCGTCGCGCCGATCAGCGTCACGAGCCCCTCCTCGACCGCCGGCAGCAGCGCGTCCTGCTGCGCCTTGTTGAAGCGGTGGATCTCGTCGAGGAAGAAGACCGTCCGTCTGCCGAGCCGCTGCCGCTGCCGGGCGCGCTCCATCACCGCGCGCACCTCCGGTCTGCCGGCCTGCACGGCGCTCAGCTCCTCGAAGACCGCGTCGGCGCTGTCGGCGACGATCCGCGCCAGCGTCGTCTTGCCGGTCCCGGGCGGGCCGTGGAGGATCATCGAGTGCGGTCTGCCCGACTCGATCGCGGCGCGCAGCGGCGAGCCGTCGTGCAGCAGGTGCGCCTGGCCGACGTACTCCTCCAGCGTGCGCGGCCGCATCCGCGCCGCCAGCGGCGCGTTCGCGCGGACCGTCTCGGCGTCGGGCTCGGGCGGCTCGAACAGGGACGACATGCCAGAGAGTCTGGCGCACCGGCTCCCGGCGGCGCGGGAGCGGCGGCGCGCCTGCGCGCGGCGAGGCGGCCGGACTAGAGTCCCCCGCATGCCCGCCGACCTCCAGCAGGAGACGACCGAGCTGCTGCAGCGGCTCGTCCGCTTCGACACCGTCAACCCGCCCGGGAACGAGCGCGCCTGCCAGGAGTACCTGGCCGCGTTCCTGACGGAGGCGGGCTTCGAGGTCGAGCTGCTGGGGGCCGAGCCGGAGCGGCCGAACCTCGTCGCGCGGCTGCGCGGCGAGCAGGAGGGGCCGGTGCTGGCGCTGCTCGGCCACGTCGACACCGTCCTCGCCAAGCCCGAGGAGTGGCGGCACGACCCGTGGTCGGGGGAGATCGCGGACGGCTTCCTGTGGGGCCGCGGCGCGCTCGACATGAAGTCGCAGGTCGCCGCCGAGATCGCCGCCGCGACCTCGCTGGCGCGCTCGGGCTGGCGGCCGAGAAGCGGCGAGCTGCTGGTGATCTCCGTCGTCGACGAGGAGACCGGCGGGAGGCTCGGCGCGCAGTGGCTGTGCGAGCACCACCCCGACAAGGTCCGCTGCGACTACCTGCTGAACGAGGGCGGCGGCGAGGTGTTCGAGTACCGTGGCCGCCGCCGCTACGGCGTCTGCACGGCCGAGAAGGGCGTCTTCCGCTTCACGATCTGCACCGACGGCGTCGCCGGCCACGCCTCGCAGCCGAAGATGGGCGACAACGCCCTGCTGAAGCTGGCGCCGCTGCTGGAGCGGCTCGCGACCCGGCAGCCGGCCTACGAGCTGACCGAGGCGCCGGCGGCCTTCCTGCGCGGGATCGGCGAGAACGCGGACGACCCGGTCGCGGCAGTCGCCCGGATGGCCGAGGCCGACCCGCGGATGATCCCGCTGTTCGAGCCGATGTTCGGCGTCACCTTCACGCCGACGAAGGTCTCCGCCTCCGAGAAGATCAACGTGATCCCCAGCGAGGCGCGCCTCAGCGTCGACTGCCGCGTTCCGCCCGGCCTCGGCGAGGAGGCCGTCCGCCGCGCCATCCACGAGGTGCTCGGCCCCGAGGAGGGCTTCCGGATCGTCTGGGACACGCGCGTCGAGGGCAACGGCTCGCCGGTCGGCTCGCGGCTGCGGGAGGCGATCAACGGCTGGATCGCCAACCAGGACCCCGGCGCCGCGACGGTGCCGCTGATCCTCCCCGGCTTCACCGACTCACGCCACTTCCGCGCCGCCTTCCCCGACTGCGTCGCCTACGGCTTCTTCCCGCAGCTGCACCAGACCCGCTTCGAGACCGCCCCGCTCGTCCACTCCGCCGACGAGCGGATCGACGTGCGCGACCTCGGCTACGCCGCCACCTTCTACCGCGACGTCGCGGTCGAGCTGCTGCGGTAGCCGCCGCGCCACCAGGTTCGGCCCGCGGCGCGCGCGGATATCGTCGGCCCATGGCGGCATCCGAGGAGCAGCAGCGCGCGCGGCTGGCGCCCGAGACCTTCCGGCTGCCGGTCGAGCGGATCCGCGACGGCTGGTACTCCGACGCCTACTTCGTCTCGACCAAGCGATTGCTCGAGGACGACGGCCACCACCCGCAGGTGCTGATGCAGGTCTTCCAGAAGCAGGAGTCGCTGCTCGGCGGGATCGACGAGGCGATCGCGATCCTCAAGCTCTGCTCCGGCCGCCGCGAGGCCGACGGCACGTGGACGCCCGGCTGGGAGCAGCTGGAGGTCCGCGCGCTGCACGAGGGCGACGCGATCGCCCCGCGCGAGCCGGTCCTGACGATCGCCGGCGACTACACGCTGTTCGCCCACCTGGAGACCGTCTACCTCGGCGCGCTGGCGCGCCGCTCGCTGATCATGCGCAACGTCGCCGAGGTCGTCGCGGCGGCGCGCGGCAAGCAGATCTTCTACTTCCCTGCCCGCCACGACCACTGGCTCGTGCAGACCGGCGACGGCTGGGCGGCGCACGTCGCCGGCGCGATCGGCGTCTCGACCGAGGCGCAGGCGTCGTGGTGGGGCGGCCGCGGCATCGGCACCGTCCCGCACGGGCTGATCGCGGCCTACGGCGGCGACACCGTGCTCGCCGCGCAGAAGTTCGCCGACCGCTTCCACCCCGAGGTCAACGTCACCGTGCTCGTCGACTTCGCCAACGACTCGGTCGGCACCGCGCTGGCGGTCGCGGAGGCGCTCGGCGACCGCCTGTGGGGCGTGCGGCTCGACACCGGCGAGCAGCTCGTCGACCGCTCGCTGTGGGAGGAGATGGGCTCCTTCAAGCCGACCGGGGTCAACCCGCGGCTGGTCGAGAAGGTCCGCGCCGCGCTCGACGCCGCCGGCCACGAACGGGTGCGGATCGTCGCCTCCGGCGGCTTCGACGCGGCGCGCATCCGCGCCTTCGAGGCGGCCGGCGTGCCGGTCGACGCCTACGGCGTCGGCTCGTCGCTGATCCGCGGGCAGAACGACTTCACCGCCGACGTCGTGCGCGTGAACGGGCGCCCGTGCGCGAAGGTCGGCCGCGGCGAGGTGCCCAACCCGCGCCTCCAGCGCGTCGCCTGACCGCCCGGACGGGCTATGCTCCCGCCGTCATGCTCGGCCGAATCGATCACATCGGCGTCGCAGTCGAGGACCTCGACTCCGCCCTGGAGCTGTATGCGACCGGGCTGAAGATGCCCGTCGTCCACCGCGAGACCGTCGAGGAGCAGGGTGTCGAGGCGATCCTGCTCGACGTCGGCGAGAACCACGTCGAGCTGCTGGCGCCGCTCGGCCCCGACACGCCCGTCGGCAAGTACCTCGCGAAGAAGGGCCCCGGCATCCACCACGTCGCCTACCAGGTCGAGGACATCGAGTCGGTCCTCGCCGAGCTGAGAGCCGCCGGCTGGCGCCTGATCGACGAGACGCCGCGGACCGGCATCCGCGGCTCGAAGGTCGCCTTCGCCCACCCGGCCTCGACCGGCGGCGTGCTGACCGAGATCGTCCAACCGGCGGAGGGCCACTGAGATGGCAGGCGAGGAGCAGCGGATCACGATCGGCTTCCGCGGGCAGACGCTGCCCGTGCGCGCCGGCGCCGAGCAGATCTCGGAGCTGCGCGCGGCCCTCAGCAGCGGCCAGGGCGGCTGGCACGACCTCAGAACCGAGGACGGCTCGATCTTCCTCGACCTCGCGAAGGTCGAGTACGTGCGCATCGACGCGCACGAGCAGCGCGTCGGCTTCGGTCTGTAGACCGGTCCTGAGGTCGCTGCCGTGCTGACGTTCCCCGCTTCGCTGCAGGCGCTCGACCTCGCCGGGCTGCGGCTCACGCGCACGGTCGCGCACACGCCGCAGCTGGAGCGCGCGGTGCGCGGTTACTCGCAGCTCGGTCAGTACGCGGCCGGCTGGCTGGCGCTCGGCGCCGCCGGCACGCTGCTCGACCGGCCGCGCCGCGCCCAGTGGGCGAGAGCGACGGCCGGCGTCGGCGCCGCCTACGTCGTCAACCAGTCGATCAAGTTCGCCGTGCGGCGGCCGCGGCCGCAGCTGGAGGCGCTGCCGCAGCTGATGCGGACGCCGACGCAGCTGAGCTTCCCGAGCGCGCACGCGACCTCGTCGTTCGCCGCCGCGGAGGCGTACGCGGGACTGCTGCCGGCGGGGCCGCTGAAGGCCGCCGCCTACGCGATGGCCGCCTCGCGCCTCTACCTCGGGGTGCACTGGCCGTCGGACATCGTCGTCGGAGCCGTGCTCGGCACGGTCATAGGGAAGGGCGCTCGCTCATGAAGGTCGGAATCGTCGGCATGCCGAACGCGGGCAAGTCCTCGCTGTTCAACGCGCTCACGCGCGCCGGGGCCGAGGCCGCCAACTACCCGTTCACGACGATCGAGCCGAACGTGGCGGTCGTGCCGGTCACCGACGAGCGCATCGACGCGCTCGCGGAGATGCTCGGCGCCTCCGAGACGGTCCACGACCACATCGACTTCCACGACATCGCCGGCCTCGTCAGAGGCGCCCACGAGGGCGAGGGCCTCGGCAACAAGTTCCTCGCGAACATCCGCGAGACCGACGCGATCGTCCACGTCGTGCGTGCCCACAACGACGACAACGTCATCCACCCCGACGGCCGCGTCGACCCGCTCGCCGACATCGAGACGATCGAGACCGAGCTGATCTTCGCCGACCTGGAGCAGGCCGAGCGGCGCCACGCTCGCGTCGTGCGCGCCGCGCGCGGCGGCGACAAGGTCGCGATCGCCGAGGAGGCGTGGCTGAGAGCGGTGATCGAGGCGCTGCAGGCCGGCAGACCGGCGCGCACCGTCCCGGCGCCCGACGACGCGCCGAACGTGATCAAGGAGCTGCAGCCGCTGACGGCGAAGCCGGTCCTGTTCGTCGCCAACGTCGACGAGGGCACCGACGAGGTGCCCGCGGCGATCCTCGCCCACGCCGAGGCCCACGGCGCGAAGGCCGTCGCGATCTCCTCGCGGATCGAGGCCGAGCTGTCCGAGCTCGACGACGAGGAGGCACAGGCGATGCGCGACGAGCTCGGGATCGCCGAGTCCGGCCTCCAGCGGATCGTCCGCGGCGCCTTCGACCTGCTCAACCTGAGTTCGTTCTTCACCGTCGGCTCCGGCGTCCGCGCCCAGTCGTGGCACCTCAGAAGAGGCCTGACCGCCTGGCACGCCGCCGGCGAGATCCACGGGGACATCCAGAGAGGCTTCGTCCGCGCCGAGGTGATCGGCTGGAGAGCGCTGATCGACGCCGGCGGCTACGCGGCCGCCAGAGAGGCCGGCACGCTCAGAGTCGAGGGCCGCGACTACGTGATGCAGGACGGCGACGTGATCACCGTCAAGTTCACGCCGTAATCGGCGTTGACGGTGCGGCGCGCCTGAACGTAGAGTCTCGGAAGGGGCGGTGCGCCGAGGGGGCGGCCGCCGGAACAAGCATCCACTTGGGGGAGTGATGCGCACATTCTCTGTGGCGGCTGTCGCCGCCTTCGCCCTGGCGCTCTGCGCGAGCGCCGCCCATGCCTTTCCGCTGTCGATAGCGCCCGGAGGGCCGGTCACGGCGACCTCGTCGAGCTTCGTCGTCCAAGCCGGCCCGCTCGTCGTCAGATGCACCTCGATGTCGCTCGGCGGGACGTTCGGGACCGGCCCCGTCGCCGGCGGCGGGGTGATCGCCGCCATCACCGGCGGCAGCGCCACCTGCTCGCCGCCGGTCGCGCTCGTGCTGCCGTGGCAGCTGCAGGCGCTAGCGCTACTACTCGACTCCGGCGGCGCGATCGTTGGGATCGCCGGCAAGGTCGCGAACGTCACGATGCTGGTCGGCCCGTGCACCTACACGGGCACGATCCCGGTCCTAATAGGGCAGCCGTCGGGCTCGTCGCAGACGATGACGGTGCGGCCGACCGACACGCGCCACCCGCCGCTGACGGGGGCGCCCCCGGCGCTCTGCCCGACGGCGAGAGTCGTCGCCGGGGCGACCTTCTCGATCAGCCCGGTCCAGACGTTCTCGTGAGCGACGCGGCGCGCCGGCGGCCTACAGCTTCGCGAGGTCGCCGGCGACGTCGCGCAGGCGTCTGGCGAGTCTTCTCATGCCGAGCGTCTCGGCGGCCGCGGCGCCGCCGTCGAGGTCGAGCGCGGCGTCGGCCGGGCGGTCGACCGCGACGCGCTGGAGGGTCGCGATCGCGAGGTAGTCGCGCAGCTCGGCGGCCTGCTCGCGCAGCGCTCTGGCGACGCGCGGCTTCTCGCCGTCGGGGTTCGCCAGCGCCGCCTCCAGCGAGCCGTGGCGGCGCAGCAGGTCGGCCGCGCCCTTCTCGCCGATCCCTCTCGCGCCGGGCAGGCCGTCGGACGGATCGCCGCGCAGCGCGATGAAGTCGGGCACCAGCTGCGGGCCGATCCCGTAGCGGGCCTCGACGGCCGCCGGGTCCATCGGCTCGAACCCTCTCACGCCGGTCTTCAGGTAGAGGACCGTCACCTGGGGCGCGGCGCACTGGAACATGTCGCGGTCGCCGGTCATCAGCAGCGCCTCGCCGCCGGCCTCGACCTCGCTCAGCGCGTATGAGTGGAGCAGGTCGTCGGCCTCCAGCTCGTCGCTGCTCGCGAGCGTCCAGCCGAAGCCGCCGAACAGCTCGCCGGCGCGCGCGAACTGCGCCGCGAGGCCTTCGGGGACCGGCGGGCGGTCGGCGTGGTAGCCGGCGTAGCGCTCGACGCGGTAGCTCGCGGCCTCGGCGCCGTTGCAGATGACGACGGCGCGCGGGCGGCGGTCGGCGACGATGCGGAGGATCGCGTTCGTCGCGCCGAGGAGGGCGTTGACGGGCATCCCGCCCTCGCCTCTGATCGAGTCTGGCAGCGCGAACCAGGCGCGGTAGAGCAGCGAGGGGGCGTCGACGGCGAGCAGCGGGGCGGGCATGGGCCGCAGCCTAGCGGTCGCGCCAGCGCGCACCGCCGCGCCGGCCGGCCGCGTTCCGGCAGCGCCCGTGCGCGAAGCGGCGCCGCCCGGATGAGGGCGGGACTAGCCTTGCGCCGTCCATCGGCACGAGAGGGAGACGACGACGGTGATCACGCTCAACGGCATCGACGACATCAAGGCCCGCGTCGGGCAGGAGCTGGGGGTCAGCGACTGGGAGGAGGTCACCCAGGAGCAGGTCGACGCCTTCGCCGAGGCGACCGGCGACCACCAGTGGATCCACGTCGATCCGGAGAGAGCGAAGGCGACCCCGTTCGGCGGGACGATCGCCCACGGCTACTACACGCTCTCGCTCGCGCCGAAGTTCAACCAGGCGATCTACACCGTCGAGAACGTCGCCTTCGCGCTCAACTACGGCCTCGACAAGGTCCGCTTCCCCTCGCCGCTGCCGGTCGGCTCGAAGGTCCGCATGCGCTCGCAGATCAGCGCGGTCGACGACGTCCCCGGCGGCATCCAGATGAAGAACACGCTGACGTTCGAGCGCGAGGGCGGCGACAAGCCGGTCTGCGTCGCCGAGACGCTCGTGCGCATCTACGGCGGGCAGTAGCGGCCGAAGGCGGCGGCCCTGAGGCCTCGCCTTCGGTCGGGAACGCTCGCCTGGCGGCTCGCCTTCCCGTTTGACATCCGCGGCGCTGTGGCACGGTCCCACCCATGCCTCCGCGCCGCGCCTCTGACCTGTTCGTCGAGTGCCTGGAAGCCGAGGGCGTGAGATACGTCTTCGGCATCCCGGGCGAGGAGACGCTCGACCTGAACGAGTCGCTGCACGACTCCTCGGTCGAGTTCGTCCCGGTCCGCCACGAGCAGGGCGGCGCCTACATGGCCGACATGTACGGCCGCCTCACCGGTCGTGCCGGCGTCTGCCTCGGCACGCTCGGCCCCGGCGCCACCAACCTCGTCACCGCGGTCGCCGACGCCTACCTCGACCGCGCCCCGCTGGTCGCGCTGACCGGCCAGGCCGACGTCGAGCGGATGCACAAGGAGTCGCACCAGTACATCGACCTGGTGCAGATCCTCAGACCGGTCGTGAAGTGGAACGCGCGCGTGTCGAGCCCGGACATCGTGCCGGAGGTCGTCCGCAAGGCGTTCAAGCTGGCCGAGGCGGAGAAGCCCGGCGCGACCCACCTGGAGCTGCCCGAGGA
>JAEXXR010000184.1 GCA_023405705.1 Actinomycetes bacterium | reverse complement strand
GCGAGCACGTGCTCGCATGCTGCGAGCAGCTCGGCCGGCTCGGCGAGGCGGCCGACGCCGTGCTCGCCCTTGGAGGCGAGCGCGCCGACGCCCGGGTCGACCACGCGCACGCCGCGGGCGCGCAGCGTCGCGAGGTTTGCCTGCGTCGCGGCGTGCTCCCACATCGCGTCGTTCATCGCCGGGGCGACGAGCACGGGGCAGCGGGCGGCGAGGGCGGTGCTCGTCAGCAGGTTGTCGGCGAGGCCGTGGGCGAGCTTGGCGAGCGTGTTCGCCGACGCGGGCGCGACGATGTAGAGGTCGGCGTTGAGGACCAGCGCGAGGTGGCTGATCGGCTCGTGCTCTGGCGGCGGGTCGCCGGGGAAGGCGCCGCGCGCGGGGTCCGGCTGGAACTCGCCGGTGAGGACCGGCGCGCCGGTGATCGCCTCGAAGGAGGCGACCCCGACGAAGCGCTCGCTCGTCGGGGTCTGGACGACGCGGACGCTGTGTCCCGCCTTCGTCGCGAGACGGACGAGCTCGAGCGCCTTGTACGCGGCGATCCCGCCGCTGACGCCGAGCAGGATCCGCGCCACGTCGTCCTCCGCCTACCGCGTCCTAGCGGTAGTGGTACTTGATCTTGCCGTCGGCGACTTCCTCGAGCGCGATCGTGAGGTAGTTCTTCGAGCGCGTCTCGACCATCGGGGGCGGGAACTCGTCGAACGTCCCCTCGCCGAGGTTGTGGTAGTAGCTGTTGATCTGCCGCGCGCGCTTGGCGGCGACGACGACGCTGGCGTAGTCGGAGTCGACGTGCTGGAGCAGGCGGTCGATGCGGGGAGAGATCAAGAGAGCGAGGCCTTTCGCGGTTGTTGACTGCGAATTCTAGCTGTTACCGGCGAAAACCTGGGTGAGTCCGCTCTCACGCAGGCGAAGAGAGCCGGTCGCGGATCGCCCGACGGGTGAAGCGCAGCTCCTCCCGCGCGCCGGCGACGTGCTCAGCGCGGCGGCAGACGGCTCAGCCCGCGGCCAGCTCGCGCGCGACGATCGCCTCGAGCTGCTCGACCGCGTCCTCCAGCCGGTCGTTGACGACCTGGTACTGGAACTCGTCGCAGGCGGTCAGCTCCTGCTCGGCGACCTTCAGGCGGCGCTCGACGTCCTCGGGGCTGTCGGTCCCCCGCCCCACGAGCCGCTCGCGCAGCGCCTCCTGCGAGGGCGGGACGATGAAGACCTGGACGGCGCCGGGCATCGTCTCGCGCACCTGGCGCGCGCCCTGCACCTCGATCTCCAGCACGACCGGCGCGCCGGCCGCGGTCCGCTTGTCCAGCTCCGACCGGAGAGTCCCGTAGCGGCGGCCGGAGTAGTCGGCGTGCTCGACGAAAGCGCCCTCGTCGACGCGCTGGGCGAACTGATCGTCCGTGAGAAAGTGATAATGAACGCCGTCCTCCTCGCCGGGCCGCGGTCTCCGCGTGGTCGCGGAGACCGACAGCTCCAGCTCGGGGACCCGCGAGAGCAGGTTCCGGATCAGCGTTCCCTTGCCGACCCCGCTGGGGCCGGTGATGACGAAGACCCTGGCCACGGGGGAAGTGGCCGGGACTAACGCCGCAGCAGCGCGACGAGCTCGTTGCGCTGGCGCTGGGAGAGCCCGCCGATCGTCTTGCTCGGCGAGATGCGGCACTGCGTGAGCACCTTGTTCGCCTTGACGCGCCCGTACTTCGGGACGGCGAGGAGCAGGTCGAAGACCTTGGCGGTCTCGATGTAGCTCGGCGGCTCCTGGAGGAGCTCGTGGATCGCCGCGCGTCCGGCCTTGAGGTCCCGCTTGAGCTGAGCCCGCTTCGTGCGGATCTCGTTCGCGCGGTTCAGCGCGTCCATGCGCTGGTTCAGGGAACGCTCCGGCGCTTGCGCGGTCTTGGTGGGGGCGGGGATGGCCGGCGGCATGGCGGCGAGTCTACATCCTGAGAGGGGGCGTTCAAGCGACAAGGGACGAATTCGTCTCGACCTCAACTTGAGGTTCAGCGATGTCGAGAGTGCCGTAGCAGATCCCTCTTTTTTGCAGGAGTTTTCCCGAGCGATTCAGGCTCATGCTGGCGCGCCGGAATGCTCGCGAGGGTTCTCCCGGCGCAGCTCGGCCAGCTCCCTCGCGACCCGCCGTCCGGCGAGCGGATCGCGGAAGCTCTCGGTGCCCACGGCGACCAGCGTCGCCCCGGCCCGCAGCAGGTCGTCGGCGTCCCGGCCGCGCTGCACGCCGCCCATCGCCACGAGCGGCAGCGAAACCCGCCGCGCGACCTCCTGGACCTGGGCCAGCGCGATTGCACGAACCGTTGCACCCGACACGCCGCCGGTCCCGGCGCCGAGCCACGGCTCGCGGGTCGTCGGATGGAGGGCCATCCCTCGAATCGTGTTGATCAGCGAGAGGGCGTCGGCGCCGGCCGCCTCGGCCGCCTCGGCGACGGCGCCGGGGTCGGTCGCGTTCGGCGTCAGCTTGACGACGATCGGCTTGTCGGTCAGCGGGCGCACCCGCTCGACGAGCTTGCCGGTCTCCCCCGGGTCGGCGCCCATGATCAGGCCGGTCTCGACGTTCGGGCAGGAGACGTTCAACTCCAGCGCGGCGACCTCGTCGCGCGCGGCGAAGGCGTCGACCAGCTGCGCCACCTCCTCGCGCGTGAAGCCCATCACGTTGACGATCAGCGGGACCGGCAGCTGCGCAAGCTCCGGAAGGTCGTGCGCCAGATATCCGTCGAGGCCCTTGTTCGGCAGGCCGATCGAGTTGATCAGGCCCGACGGAAGCTCCCACAGGCGCGGCGGCGGGTTGCCCTCGCGCGCGGCGACGGTGACCGTCTTGGAGACGAAGGCGGAGAAGGGGAACTGCTCCAGCAGCGCGTCGCCGAAGGCGCGGCGGGCGGCGATCGCGTCGAAGGTCCCCGAGCCGTTGACGATCGGGTGGGCGAGCTCGATCCCGCAGAAGGTGGTAGGCAGCGAGGGCGTCTCGGCGATGCCCGCGCCGGTTCCGATCGCCGGCATCAGTGACCGGCTCCGAGCACGAGCGCCGTGTCGAGGCGGTCGCCGTCGAGCACCGGCCCGTCGACGCACAGCCGCGCGTAGCCGTCCTTCGTCGGCACGACGCAGCCGAAGCAGGCGCCGTAGCCGCAGGCCATCCCCGACTCAAGCGCGAGCTGGACGGGGACGTCGCGCTCGGCGCAGAGCGCCCGCACCGCCTCCAGCATCGCGGGCGGCCCGCAGGCGTAGACCTGCGCGTGGTCGTCTCTGTCCAGCTCCTCGACGAGCAGCTCGGTGACGCGGCCGTGGTGGCCGACCGAGCCGTCGTCGGTCGCGACGCGCGCGCCGTGGCGCAGCAGCTCGGCGCCCTCGGCGTGCGGCGCGTCGCGGAAGCCGAGCAGGGCCGGGGCGAGATCGGCGGAGCCGGCGGTCGCCAGCTCGTCCTGCAGGATCGCCAGCGGCGCGATCCCGCCCCCGCCGCCGGCCAGCAGCGGGCGGCGCCCGTC
>JAEXXR010000171.1 GCA_023405705.1 Actinomycetes bacterium | reverse complement strand
GAGCTGGCCGGAGCGCTGCACGGCGAGCGCTACGTGCTCGGCGGCGGCACCAACGGCCGCCTGGAGCACCGCCACCTGACGCTCGACCGCGCGCGCCAGTACAGCGGCTGGGCGGCCGGCGGCGGGCTCGGCTACGGCGTCTCCGGCGCGCTCGGCACGGCGCTGGCGCAGACGCCGGGCGACGGCACGATCACCGTCGACGTGCAGGCCGACGGCGACCTGCTGTTCCTGCCCTCCGCGCTGTGGACGGCGGCGCACAAGCGGCTGCCGGTGCTGATCGTCGTCAACGACAACCGCCAGTACGGCAACACCGTCGAGCACGCCGGCAGGATCGGCCGCCAGCGCGGCCACGGCGACGCGCGCCGCTACGCCGGCGCCGGCCTCGCCGACCCGCCGGTCGACCTCGCCGCGATGGCGCGCAGCTTCGGCGTCTGGGCGGAGGGGCCGATCGCCGACCCCGACCAGCTGGCGGAGAAGCTCGCCGAGGCGGTCGCGGTCGTGCGCTCCGGGCGCCCCGCGCTGCTCGACGTGCTGACCCCGGGCTTCTGAGCACGGATCCGAGAGACCGAGAGAGGACCACCCGAGATGACCGAGACGCTCGTCCAGGACCCGATCGCGCAGTACGTGCGCGGCGTCGACTTCAAGCTGCTGATCGGCGGGAGGTTCGTCGACGCGCAGGACGGCGCCACCGTCGAGGTGCTCGACCCGTCGACCGGCGCGGTGCTGACGACCGTCCCGTCCGCCGGCCCGGCCGACGTCGAGGCCGCGATCGCCGCCGCCAGAGCGGCGCAGCCGGCGTGGGAGGCGCTCGGCGTCGCCGGGCGCAGCGCCTGCTTCGCGCGCTTCGACGCGCTGCTGACCGAGCATCGCGAGCGGCTCGCGATGCTCGACGCGATCGACTGCGGCAACCCCGTCAGAGCGATGCGGATCGACGTCGACATCAGCCACGCCTACGTGCGCGGCTGGCCGGCGGTGGCGGCGGCGATGACCGGCGAGGTGATCCCGGCCAGCCCCGGCAACCTCCACTACACGGCGCACAGACCGTACGGCGTCGTCGGCCGCATCACCGCGTTCAACCACCCGCTGATGTTCGCCGCGACGCGGCCGCTGCCGTCGCTGATCGCCGGCAACACGCTCGTGATGAAGCCCTCACCCGACACGTCGCTGTCGACGCTGGCGCTCGCCGAGCTGTTCCACGAGGCGTTCCCGCCCGGCGTCGTCAACATCGTCACCGGCGGCGGCGCGGCCGGCGACGCACTCGTCACCAGCCGCGAGGTGAAGCGGATCGCCTTCACCGGCTCGGTCGAGACCGGCCTGCTGATCCAGCGGCGCGCCGCCGAGTCGGGGATGGTCAAGCACCTGTCGCTGGAGCTGGGTGGCAAGAACGCGATGATCGTCTTCCCCGACACCGACCTCGACGAGGTCGTCGAGGGCGCGATCTACGGGATGAACCTCGACGTCTGCCAGGGGCAGTCGTGCGGCTCCAACTCGCGCATTCTCGTCCACCGCCGCCTCTACGACGAGTTCGTCGCGAAGATCTCCTCGCGCCTGGCCGAGTACCGCGTCGGCGTCGCCTACGACGAGGCGACCGACGTCGGCCCGCTCGTCACCAGAGCCCACTACGGCCGCGTCGCCGGCTTCGTCGAGTCGGGCGTCTCCGACGGCGCGACGCTCGTGCGCGGCGGCGGCACCCCCGACGGCGTGCCGGCCGGCGGCAACTTCATCGAGCCCGCCCTGTTCGCCGACGTGACGCCGCAGATGGCGATCGGCCGCGAGGAGATCTTCGGTCCGGTGATGTCGGTCTTCGCCTGGGACGACTACGACACGATGCTGGCCGACGCCAACGGCCTCGACCTCGGCCTGACCGCCAGCGTCTGGACTCACGACCTCGACGTCGCGCACAAGACGGCCGACCTGCTCGACGCCGGCTACGTGTGGGTCAACGACTCGACCCGCCACTACTTCGGCACGCCGTTCGGCGGCTCCAAGAACAGCGGCATCGGCCGCGAGGAGTCGCCCGACGAGCTGCTCAGCTACCTCGAGCAGAAGGTCGTCCACACCCGCCTGCGCGACCCGCGCGCGGCGGTGGCGCGGATGCTCGGCTGACCCGGCCCAGAGACCCGACGAGAACCCCGGAACCCGACCCACAGGAGCGCTTCGAGCATGGACCACCAGCTGTTCGACCACTCGCCGATCGTCCGCCGGCCGCGCGTGGAGCTGCCCGACGGCAAGCGGCTCGCCGTCTGGGTCGGGATCAACGTCGAGCACTACCGCTTCGGCCAGCAGGCGCTCAGCCTCGCGCCGTTCACCGCGCAGCTCGTGCCCGACCCGCTCAACCACGGCTGGCGCGACTACGGCGCGCGCGTCGGCCTGTGGCGGCTCGCCGACCTGCTGCAGCGCCACGGCTTCCCCGTCAGCGCGATCACCAACTCGGCCGTCTTCGAGCACTATCCGGAGATCGCCGAGGAGGGCCGCGCGCGCGGCTGGGCGTGGGTCGGCCACGGCGTCGACAACTCGTCGTGGTGGGTCGGCATGGGCCCCGACGACGAGCGCGCCGCGCTGCGGCAGATCGTCTCCGCCTTCGAGGGCGCGACCGGCGCCGCCCCGAGAGGGTGGCTCGGCCCGGCGCTCACGTCGACCGAGAGCACGACGGCGCTGCTGGCCGAGCTGGGCTTCTCCTACAGCCTCGACTGGGCCAACGACGACCAGCCGTACCCGCTCAACGTCCCGTCGGGCCGGCTGCTGTCGCTGCCGTACGCGAGCGAGGTCAACGACATCCCCGCGTTCGTGCTCCACCACCACACGGGCGAGCAGTTCGCGCAGTCGGTGATCGACCAGTTCGACCAGCTCTACGAGGAGGGCGCCGACAGCCTGCGCGTGATGGGCGTCGGCCTCCACCCGTTCCTCGTCGGCCAGCCGTTCCGCGCCCGGCCGTTCGCCCGCGCGCTCGAGCACATCGCCTCCCACGACGACGTCTGGCTGGCGACCAGCGACGAGATCGCCGACTGGGCGCTCGGCGCGCTGCCCGCGTCCGGGGCGGAGGCGCCGGCGCCGTGACCCCCTCGCCCGCCGTCGCCGCCGTGCAGGCGCACCTCGCGGCCGAGGAC
>JAEXXR010000552.1 GCA_023405705.1 Actinomycetes bacterium | reverse complement strand
CGCCCGGCCGCCGCCGAGCGATCCGCGAGGCGCGGGGCGACCGCCGCTCACGCTTTGTACGACCCCGCCACCTGCCGCGTCGCGACGTTCAGGCGGTTCCAGACGTTGATGCCGGCGATCGCGATCGTCAGCGCGGCGAGCTGCGTCTCGTCGTAGTGCTGCGTCGCGCGCTCCCACAGCTCGTCGGAGACGACGGCGGGGCGGTCGGCGAGGCGCGTCAGCTCCTCCGCCAGCTCGAGCGCTACCCGCTCGGCGTCGGTGAAGTACGGCGCCTCGCGCCAGGCGGCGACGCCCCAGATGCGCTCGTCGCTGTCGCCCATTCTCTTCAGCGCGTCGGCGTGCATCTCGACGCAGACGCCGCAGCCGTTGATCTGGCTGGCGCGCAGGTTGACCAGCTCGGACAGCCGCGCGCGCAGGCCGGCCTTCGCGGTCGCGGCGTGGAGCGCCTGGAGCGCCTCGAACGCGCCGGGCACGATCATCACGGGCTGGGCCGCGCGCGGCTCGGGGAGATGGAACTCGGTGGCGGTGGCGGTCATCGTGCTGCTCCTTCGTCGGGGTTCTGAGGTCGAGACGACCCAGCCGCCGAAGGTGTGACATCGCATCGCGAAGAACATCGCGCGCTCGTCGCAGGCACGAAGCCCGGCCCGCCCGCCGCGTCCGCCCGAGCGCCCCTACGCCTCCTCGCTGCGCCCGAAGTACGGCAGCTCGTCGAGGCCGGTCTCCTGGAGCACCCGCGCGTGGATCTCCTCCATCACGTCCATGTTGTCGCGCCCGACGGTGGTCGTCTCGCCCGGGTCCCTTCTGAGGTCGAACAGCTCGCGGCCGCTGTTCTGGCCGTCGGCGATCAGCGCCCATCTGTCGTCGCGGTAGTACCAGTGGTTGGCGTAGCCGCCGAACCAGAACGGCCGCTCCTCGCGCGGCCTCGACCCGCGCAGCAGCGGCGACAGGTCGGAGCCGTCCAGCTCCGCCGGCGGCTCGTAGCCCGCGAGCGACATCAGCGTCGGCCCGATGTCGTGCGGCGAGGCGAAGTGCCGCGTCGTCGCGCCGCCGCCGCGGCCGCCGGGCGCGCGCAGCAGGAACGGGACCTGGATCAGCTCCGGGTGCAGCTCCAGCGCCGGCTTGCCGGTCCAGCCGCGGTCGCCGAGCACGATCCCGTGGTCGCTCAGCAGCACGATCGCGGTGTCGTCGGCGAGGCCGCTGTCGTAGAAGCGGCTGAGGAAGTGGCCGAGCCAGGCGTCGGTCTGCGTGACGGAGGCGGCGTACAGCCTCGGCAGCCGGTCGAGCTCGCCCTCGGTCAGGTAGCCGGACGGGCGGTAGCGGACGCGGGCCGGCTCGTTGCCGCTGTAGGTGTCGTCGCCGTAGAGGCTGCGGTACTTCGCGACCGGCGCCCACGGCTCGTGCGGGTCGAAGCTGTCGATCACGAGCGCGAACGGCCGCTGCGCCCGTCTCGCCTCCGCGACGACGTCGAGCGCGTGCGAGAAGACGCGCGCACAGCACTGGTCGCGCTCGTCGCGCGCCTCGCCGATGTTCGCGAGGTGCTGGCGCATGCCCTTCAGGTAGTTGGGCGTGTGCATGTCGCGCGGCAGCCACCTGCGCGTCGTCGCCATCGAGACCGAGGAGGCCGGCCGCAGCGCGCCGACCTGGCCGCCGATCTTCTTGAAGCGGTCGACGCCGCGGCGCAGCGCCGCCCACTCCGGCGAGAAGGCGAGGAAGGGGTTGTCGGAGACGTAGCCGGTCCAGTAGCCCTTGCCGTGCAGCAGCTTCAGCCATGTCTCCTCGTGCTCGCCGAGGCCGGTCCAGCCGGGCGTGCTCGGCAGGTTGCGCGTCGGCGCCCACTCCCTCCACGGGTAGACGCGGCGGCTGGTGAGCAGCGAGCGGCGCGCCGGCACGGTCGGCATCGCCTCGGGGAAGGCGCGCGTGAAGTTGAGGCTCTCGCGCGCGAGCGCGTCGATGTTCGGCGTTCTGATCCAGTCGTTGCCGTTCGCGCCGACGTGGTCGTAGCGCAGCGTGTCGAGCATGATCACGAGCAGGTTCGGCCCGTCGGGCACGGGGCGTCCCCCGTCGCGGTTGGCCCGGCGCCGCACGAGCGCCGCGCCGCCGGCCGCGGCGAGCGCCCCGCCGCCCGCGACCCCGACGAAGCGACGGCGGTCGATGCGTGAGTCCATGCCTCTTCGAGACACGGGCGCGGCGCGAACGGAGCGTTTCTCGAACCGGCGCCGCTCCGTCCGGCGGGAGGCCGTGTTGCGAAGACGGACAGCCGCCGTACGCCAGTCCCCCGCACGTCCCGATCGAGCGACCGACCGACACGACCGCCGCCGCGCGCGGGCCCGCGCACGCGCCCGCGACCGGAGAGCCCGAGCAGCCCGCCCCCGTCTCCGGCGCGCAGACCGCGCGCGGCTTCCGCCTCGACGTGCAGGGGATCCGCGGCTTCGCGCTCGTGCTCGTGCTGCTCTGCCACGCCGAGCTGCCGTTCGCGCAGGGCGGCTTCGTCGGGCTCGACATCTTCTTCGTGCTGTCGGGCTTCCTCATCACCGGCCTGCTGGTCGAGGAGCTGCGCCGCGGCGGCACGATCTCGCTCGTGCAGTTCTACGCGCGCCGCGCGCGGCGGCTGCTGCCGCTGTCGCTGACGGTCCTGGCCGTGATCGTCGTCGGCGCGCTGCTGCTGTTCCCGCCGGTGCGCGCGGCGTCGACCGCGCAGGACGTCGGCGCCGCCGGCCTCTACGTCGTCAACTGGCGCTTCATGGCCGAGTCGGTCGACTACTTCGCGACCGGCGTCGCGCAGAGCCCGGTCCAGCACTACTGGTCGCTGTCGCTGGAGGAGCAGTTCTACCTCGTCTGGCCGCTCGCGCTGCTGGCCGGCGCGACGGTCGCGCGGCGGCTCGGCCGCGACGTGCGCGCGGGGCTGTGGGCGGTGATCGCGACGATCGCGCTCGCCTCGTTGGCCTACGGGCTGTGGTTCACCGCGACCGACGTCGAGCAGTCGTACTTCTCGACGCTCGCGCGCGGCTGGGAGCTGGCGCTCGGCGGCCTGCTCGCGCTGGCGCTGCCGCGCGGCCTGCGGATGCCGCGCTGGCTGGGGACGGCGCTGGCCGGCGGCGCGCTGCTCGCGATCGTCGCCGCGACGCTCGCCTTCGAGGACACGACCCCCTATCCCGGCTGGCGCGCGCTCGTCGCCTGCCTCGCGACCTGCGCCTTCATCGCCGCCGGGACCGCCGTGCGGCCGCGCGCTCCGGTGCGGCTGCTGTGCCGCGCGCCGTTCCAGTACCTCGGCCGCATCTCCTACGCCTGGTACCTGTGGCACTGGCCGGCGATCGTCTTCGCGACGACGCGCTTCGGCGAGCTGCCGCCGGCCGCGCTGCTGCTCGTCACCGCGCTCGCGTGGATCCCGGCGACGGTCACCCAC
>JAEXXR010000134.1 GCA_023405705.1 Actinomycetes bacterium | reverse complement strand
CCCTCGAGGATCTTCAGCAGCGCCTGCTGCACGCCCTCGCCGGAGACGTCGCGCGTGATCGACGGGTTGTCGGCCTTGCGGGCGATCTTGTCGACCTCGTCGATGTAGATGATCCCGGTCTCGGCCTTCTTGACGTCGTAGTCGGCCGCCTGGATCAGCTTCAGGAGGATGTTCTCGACGTCCTCGCCGACGTAGCCGGCCTCCGTGAGGGCGGTCGCGTCGGCGATCGCGAACGGGACGTTGAGGATCTTCGCCAACGTCTGCGCGAGCAGCGTCTTGCCGCAGCCCGTCGGGCCGAGCAGCAGGATGTTCGACTTCTGCAGCTCGATGTCGTCGTCGTCCGACTGCATCATCTGCACGCGCTTGTAGTGGTTGTAGACAGCCACTGAAAGCGTCCGCTTCGCCGCCTCCTGACCGACGACGTACTCGTTGAGCACGTCGTAGATCTGGCGGGGCTTCGGCAGGTTCTCGAGGTCGAACGTCGGCGGAGCGGTCAGCTCCTCATCGATGATCTCGTTGCAGAGGTCGATGCACTCGTCACAGATGTAGACGCCGGGGCCGGCGATCAGCTTCTTGACCTGTCGCTGCGACTTCCCGCAGAAGGAGCAGAGAAGCTGTTCGTTGGAATCTGTCGGTCGCGCCATGTCGGTCACTCCCCAGGAGTCGGCACCTGCACGCGTTTACCTTAGTGCTGCGAGATCACCCGGTCGATGATCCCGTAGTCTCTCGCCTCTTCCGCGCTCATGAAGTAGTCGCGCTCGGTGTCCTTCTTGACCTCTTCGACGGGCTTGCCGGAGTGGTGGGCGATGATCTCGTCGAGACGACGGCGGATGTCGATGATCTCTCTCGCGTGGATCTCGATGTCAGTCGCCTGACCCTGGAAGCTGGACGAGACCTGGTGGATCAGGATCTTCGAGTTCGGCAGCGACATGCGCTTGCCTCTCGCGCCGCCGGACAGCAGCAGCGCGCCCATCGACATCGCGATGCCGACGCAGATCGTCTGCACGTCGGGCTTGATGAACTGCATCGTGTCGTAGATCGCGAGACCCGCGTACACGGAGCCGCCCGGCGAGTTGATGTAGAGCGAGATGTCCTTGTCGGGATCCTCGGACTCCAGGTGCAGCAGCTGCGCGACGATCAGGTTCGCGATCTGGTCGTCGACGGGGGTGCCGAGGAAGATGATGCGCTCGTTGAGGAGGCGCGAGTAGATGTCGAAGGCGCGCTCGCCACGAGACGTCTGCTCAACGACCATCGGTACCAGGGGGCTCATAGTCCTCGCTTTGTTTCGCTTCCTCGGCTCGAATCCTTCCGGGGAGAGCCGAGTGCTCTGGCCCGTCCGGTCGGCCGAGTCTAGCAACAGGGATCAGGCCGCCCCGGAGGTCTCCGGGGCGGTGCGCGGCGGCCGGCCGGATCCGGCCGCCGGAGGGCGAGCGGAGGCCCGCCAGGCGGTTGCGGCGCGCAGGCGCGCGCCGCTGTCGCGAGGGGTCGCTCAGGCGTCCGAGTCGGCTCTTCTGGCCGCTCTTCTCGCAGCTCTTCTGGCGGCTCTTCTCGCCGCTCTTCTCTCGCCGTCCGCTCTTCTCTCGCCCGCGGCTCTTCTGGCCGCGGCTCTTCTGGCCGGCGCTCTTCTGGCCGCTCTTCTCGGGGCGGCGTCGGGCGCGACGGCCTTCGCCTGCTCGACGAGCAGGTCGAGCGCCTTCGTCGTCGCGACGTCCTCCTTGAGGGCCTCGACGTTGCCGCGCTTCTTGACGCGCTCGAGCAGCTTGGCGCCGGTCGTTCTCTCGTGCGAGGCGGTGTGCTCCAGCGCCTCGGCGAGCTCCTCGTCGGTCGGCTCGATTCTCTCCGCCACGATCACGG
Organism: Actinomycetes bacterium; assembly: GCA_023405705.1. The sequence continues at coordinate 2,475 of JAEXXR010000134.1, read as the reverse complement.
CGGCGAGGACGGCCTCGCGGCGCAGCGCCTGGTCGGCGTCGGGCTTCGCCTCCTCGAGGATCTCCTCCTCGGTTCTGCCCGACATCTGCATGTAGGCCTCCTTGGAGAGGCCGCGCTGCTGCAGCGTGCGCGCCGTCTGGTCCCACAGCTCGGCGGCGCGCGCCTCGACGAGCGCCTCCGGGACCTCGATCGTCGCGTTCTCGACGACCGCGTCGAGGACCGCCTCGCGGTACTCGTTCTCGATCGCCTGGCCCTCCTGGTCGGCGATCCGTCTGCGGATGTCGTCCTTCAGCTCGTCGAGCGTGTCGAAGCCGGCGGCGTCGGAGGCGAGGTCGTCGTCCAGCTCGGGCAGGACTCTCTCGCGGACCTCCTTGGCGGAGATCGCGAACTGCGCTTCTCTGCCGGCGAGGTGGTCGGCGCCGTAGTCGTCCGGGAAGGTGACGTCGATCGTGCGCTCCTCGCCGGCGGCGATGCCGGTGAGCTGCTCCTCGAAGCCCGGGATCAGGCGGCCGCCGCCCAGCTCGATCAGCTGGTCGCGGCCCTCGCCGCCCTCGAACGGGACGCCGTCGATCGAGCCGACGTAGTCGACGACGACGAAGTCGCCCTCTCTGGCGGCGCGGTCGGCCGCCTCGAGTCTGCCGAGGTGCTCGCGCAGGTGCTCGAGCTCGTGCTCGACCTGGTGGTCGTCGACGGACGCCTCGCGGCGGCCGACCTCCAGGCCCTTGTACTCGCCGAGCGTGGCCGTCGGGCGGACGCCGATCTCGACGGTGAAGGTGAGCGGGCCGCCCTCAGCCGGGAGGTCGCCGAGCTCGAGGCTCGGCTCGCCGACCGGATGGATCCCCGTCTCGTCGATCGCCTGCGAGTACCACGTGCTGATCGAGGCGCGGACGGCCTCGTCGAGGACGTACTCGCGACCGACGCGGCGGATCACGACCTGGGGCGGGACCTTCCCCTTGCGGAAGCCCGGCACGCGCATGTCGCGGGCGAGCTGCTTCGCTGCACGGGCGAGGCTCTTCTCCACCTCGGCGGCGGGAACTTCGGCCTCGACGCGGACGCGCGACTCGGGAAGCTCGGTGACGTTGGTCTTGAGGGCTTCAGGCATGAGGCGGGGAACGATACCGTGGGCGGGTGCACTCCCGGCTGCTCGCGCGTCTGCTCACCGGCCCCGTCGGCTTCTTCGCCGCCGGCGCCGTCGACCTCGTCTCCGCCTGGGGCGGCTGGGCGCTCGCGCGCGTGCGCGAGCGCGGCTGACGAGCAGCGTCGCGTGGCGCATTCCTCGCGTGCGCGCGCGTACGCGCACGCGCGCTTGCCGGTGAAAGTCAGGTAAGCCCCTGCATTTTCATCTATTTTGGGGCTGCCCCGCGGACCTGCTGGAGGTCGGAATGAGCGTCATCGATGAGCTGCTCCGCAGCGCCCAGTCGCGCCCGCCGCGGCCGGTCGAGACGACCGCGCCCCGGCCCCCGAAGCTCCAGCTCGCGATCGTCCTCTGCATGGACGCGCTGCTCGACCCGCTCGCGCTGCTCGGCCTGACGCCCGGCGACGCGCACGTGCTGCGCAACGCCGGCGGCGTCGTCACCGACGACACGATCCGCTCGCTCGCGATCTCGCAGCGGGTGCTGGGGACCGAGGAGGTGATGGTGATCCACCACACCGGCTGCGAGCTGGAGGGCATCGACGAGGTCGCCTTCCGCGACGAGCTGCGGCGCGAGACCGGCCTGAAGCCGACGTGGCCGGCGGAGGCGTTCGGCAGCGACATCGACACCGACCTGCGCCAGTCGATCGCGCGCGTCGAGGCGAGCCCCTTCCTGCTGCACGTCGACCGCGTGCGCGGCTTCGTGCACGAGCTGAGCAGCGGGCGGCTGCGCGAGGTGCGCTGAACGGGCGGCGCGGCGGGCGCACCCCGCCGCGAGGTCCCTCCTCCGGCACGACGCCGGGGAGGCTGGAGCGCGACCGAGCGCCCGCCGGCCGAGCGAACGCGCCGGTGGTCCGGGCGCGGCGGTTCCCGCTCGAAGCTCCGGCAGGGCGGCGGTATGCTCCGGCGGTCAGCAGCGACTGGCTGGCCGGCCAACCGACCGAGCAGAGGGACGCGATGAGCACGACGACGATCGACCCGACCATCCCGATCCCGCCCTATCCCTCGCGCGCGGGGATGCCGCCCGGGCCGAAGCTGCCGCCGCTGCTGCAGGTCGCCGCGATCGCGCGCGACCCGATCGGCACCGGGCTGCGGATGCACAAGCGCTACGGCGAGCCGTTCACGATGCGCGTCCCCGGCTTCTCGCCCTCGCTCGTCTTCAGCTCGCCCGAGCTGGTCAAGGAGGTCGTCACCGGCAGACCGGACGTCTTCCACGCCGGCCTCGCCAACCGGCCGCTGAAGCCGGTGCTCGGCCGCTGGTCGCTGCTGACGCTCGACCGCAGACCGCACCTGCAGCAGCGCAAGCTGCTGCTGCCGCCGTTCCACGGCGAGCGGCTGCGCGC